>CAZMLX010000001.1:0-29117 GCA_964567275.1 uncultured Thiopseudomonas sp.
CCGGCAGACCTTTGGCCAGCAGGCCGCCGATCAGGCTGGCGGCCATGTTGCCGGCGCCGATAAATGCAATACGCAGGTTGTTCATGAGAGTTCCGTGGTCGTTGAGAGAGGTGAATATACAGCTATGGCTAATGGTGTGACCATGAGTCTATCCGCGTGCGCCAAATATGGCGGTGCCAATCCGCACCCAGGTGGCGCCTTCGGCAATGGCCGCTTCCAGGTCGCCACTCATGCCCATTGACAGGGTATCCATTGGGCAGTGCAACAGGTGGTTGGTCTGCTCCAGCAGCAGCCGGGTCTGGCGAAAGGCGGCCCGCTGCTGTTCAAAATCATCGCTGGGCTGCGGAATGACCATCAGGCCGCGCAGGCGCACATTATCCAGTTTCTCCACCGCTTGTGCCAATTCCGGCAGTTCGGCCGGGGAGCAGCCGGACTTGCTGGCTTCGCCGCTGATGTTGACCTGCAGGCAAAGGTTGAGGGGCGGCAGGCCGGGCGGGCGCTGGGCTGACAGGCGCCCGGCAATTTTCAGGCGGTCCACGGCGTGAACCCAGTCAAAGTGGCTGGCGATTTCACGGGTTTTGTTGGACTGCAGCGGCCCGATAAAATGCCAGCGCAGTGGCAATGATTGCAGCTGTTGCTGTTTGTCCCGGGCTTCTTGCAGGTAGTTTTCGCCAAAGTCGACAAGGCCGCTGTCATGGGCTGCGGCCAGGCAGGAGGCATCATGGGTTTTGGAAACGGCAAGCAGGCCGATGCTGTCCGGATTCCTGGCATATTTGTGCGCTGCATCAACAATCTTCTGGCGCACCCGGGTGATGTTCTCTGCTATGGTAGGCATATTTTTCAGGTGTATGCGTGGCTGGAATAATGGCCATGTTAACTGCTTGCTGACCAAATGTGGGGAGAACCATGGATATTACCGAATTGCTTGCGTTCAGTGCCAAACAGGGCGCTTCGGACTTGCACCTGTCGGCCGGCCTGCCGCCGATGATTCGCGTGGATGGCGACATTCGCCGGATCAACCTGCCGCCGATGGAACACAAGCAGGTGCATACCCTGATTTATGACATCATGAACGACAAGCAGCGCAAGGACTTTGAAGAGTTCCTGGAAACCGACTTTTCGTTTGAGGTACCGGGCATTGCCCGTTTCCGGGTTAACGCCTTCAACCAGAACCGGGGTGCCGGTGCGGTATTTCGTACCATTCCGTCCAAGGTGCTGACCATGGAAGACCTGGGGCTGGGCGAGGTGTTCCGCCGCATTGCCGATGTGCCGCGCGGGCTGGTGCTGGTAACCGGGCCGACCGGCTCCGGTAAATCCACTACCCTGGCAGCGCTGATTGACTACCTGAACAGCAACAAGTATCAGCACATCCTGACCGTGGAAGACCCGATCGAGTTTGTGCACGAATCGAAAAAGAGTCTGGTCAACCAGCGGGAAGTACACCGTGACACCCTGGGCTTTAACGAAGCGCTGCGCTCGGCCCTGCGGGAAGACCCGGACGTGATTCTGGTGGGCGAACTGCGGGACCTGGAAACCATCCGGCTGGCGCTGACGGCTGCCGAAACCGGTCACCTTGTGTTCGGCACCCTGCACACCACGTCGGCTGCCAAGACCATTGACCGTATCGTTGACGTGTTTCCCGCCGAAGAAAAATCCATGGTCCGCTCCATGCTGTCGGAGTCATTGCAGGCCGTTATCTCCCAGACCCTGCTGAAAAAAATCGGCGGTGGCCGGGTTGCTGCCCATGAAATCATGATCGGCACCCCGGCGATCCGCAACCTGATCCGCGAGGACAAGGTGGCGCAAATGTACTCGGCCATCCAGACCGGTGGCAGCATTGGCATGCAGACCCTGGACGGATGCCTGAGCGGCCTGCTTACCAGCGGTAAAATCAGCCGCGAAAGCGCCCGGGAAAAAGCCAAGACTCCGGAAAACTTCTAAACATGTTCAAGGCCAGGAGAAGGTATGGAACTTGAAAAATTGTTGCGCCTGATGGTGGAGAAAGGCGGTTCGGATCTGTTTGTTACAGCCGGGGTTGCACCGTCCATCAAGATTAACGGCAAGGTAATGCCGGTCGGCCGCACCCCGCTATCGCCCGAAGCAACCCGTGAAATGGTGCTGGGCTCAATGAACGAGCAACAACGGCGCGAGTTTGTGGAAACCCTGGAATGCAACTTTGCCATTAGCGCCCGGGGTATTGGCCGGTTCCGGGTTAGTGCCTTTTATCAGCGCAACCTGGTGGGCATGGTGCTGCGTCGCATCGAGACCCGGATTCCGACCATTGATGACCTGCAGCTGCCCGAGGTGATCAAGGAAATCGCCATGGCCAAACGTGGCCTGGTCTTGTTTGTCGGGGCCACCGGTACCGGTAAATCCACCTCGCTGGCGGCGATGATCGGCCACCGCAACGAAAACAGCGCTGGCCATATTATCTCCATCGAAGACCCGGTCGAATTCATTCACCCGCACCGGGGCTGTATTGTGACCCAGCGCGAGGTGGGCATCGATACCGAGTCGTTCGAGGTAGCCCTGAAAAACACCCTGCGCCAGGCGCCGGATGTGATTCTGATTGGCGAGGTGCGAACCCGGGAAACCATGGACTATGCGGTGACCTTTGCCGAAACCGGCCACCTCTGTCTGGCTACCCTGCACGCCAACAACGCCAACCAGGCGCTGGACCGCATCATCAACTTCTTTCCGCCCGACCGACACCAGCAGGTCTGGCTGGATCTGGCGCTCAACTTGCGTGCCATTGTGGCCCAGCAGCTGATTCCGACCATTGACGGCAAGAGCCGGCGTGCGGTGATTGAGGTGCTGATCAACACCCCGCTGGTGGCTGACCTGATCCGCAAGGGCGCAGTGGATGAAATCAAGCCGCTGATGACACGCTCAACCGAGCTGGGCATGCAAACTTTTGACCAGGCGTTGTATGAGTTGTATGCACAGGGCGCCATCAGTTATGAAAATGCCATTGCCTACGCCGACTCTGCCAACGACCTGCGCCTGATGATCAAGCTCGGCTCGGACCTGAGTGGCGAAAAACTGGGCAAGGCAGCACAAAACCTGTCGTTGGAGGTTTCCGACGAGCCTGGCGGCATCAGCTTCAGTCTTGAATAAGGGAGGGGTGATGTCCAGACAAATCAGGGTATGGGACCTGCCGTTACGGCTGTTTCACTGGTTGCTGGTGGCCTCGGTGGTGACTGCCATGGCCAGTGGGGTCCAGGGCAACATGCAAGTGCATGAAAAGGCCGGCCTGGCCATAGTGACGTTGCTGGCGTTCCGGCTGGCGTGGCTGTTTCTGGGGTCAACCTATGCCCGTATCGGTGCCCTGTTGTGTGCGTTGCCCCGCATTCCGGATTACTTGCGTGGTAACTGGCGCAAGCCGGGTCACAACCCGCTGGGCGTGCTGTCGATGGCGGCGATGCTGCTGATGCTGGGCTGGCAGGCGGTTAGCGGGCTGTTTACCAACGATGACAGTGTGTTTACCGGTCCGCTGTACCGGCTGATCAGCAAGGCGGACAGCCTGTGGGTGACCGGATTGCACCGTCTGGGATTCTGGCTGATTATCGGTCTGGTTGGCCTGCATGTGGCAACGGTGCTGTTTTACTGGCTGGTCAAAAAGAACAACCTGATCAAACCGATGATCACCGGTAACACCGAACAGCTTAACGAAGATTACAAACCGGCTACTGGCGGTCGCTGGCTGGCCTTTGTATTCAGTTGCCTGTTTGCGGGCGGTGCTTTTTATGTGGCCCAGGGGAGCTGGGTGCCCAAACCACCGCCACCACCACCGGCTTCGGCGTTACCTTTCTAGTTTTTTGGCTGTGGTGCGGGCGGCAGGAGGCACGCTGCAAAGCTCGCATCCATGCGCCGCCTTGCGGAGTGCCTTGCGGAAACTTCACCGCCCACAGCGTCGCAAGCACAAGGCGTCACCCTGGTCAGAGATTCTGCTCGGCCATTTCGCGCAGGTATTTAAACAGCTTGCGGGCGGCGGCAGGCGGTTTTTCACGGGCCCGTTCGTGTTGGGCATGGCGCACCAGACCACGGATGTGCTGGCTGTCGATGTCGGGGTATTCCAGCATCAGTTGCTGTAACGCCTCATCACCCTCATCCAGCAGGCGGTCGCGCCAGCGCTCCAGCCGGTGAAAGCGGTTGTTGTATTCACGGCTGCTGCTGTCAAAGTTGTCCAGCACCTGCTGGATGGCGTCGATGTCGTGACCGCGCAGCAGTTTGCCCAGATACTGGTTGTGACGTTTGCGGGCAATGTGGCGGGTGTGTTTGGCGCTTTCTTCCAGCGCTTTGCGCAGGGCATCGTTGAGTGGCAGGCGGGCCAGTACGTCGGGCTTGAGCTCTGCCAGCCGTGCTCCCATATCTTGCAGCGCCAAAAACTCGCGCTTGACCTGGGATTTGCTTTTTTCCTCGATGAAGTCGTCTTCAACTGGGTCAGACATGGTTTTTCCTGTGGTTGCTGGGGATTTCTGCTAGTCTTCCCCGTTATTTGTTTGCGGTGGAGTATACAGCATGAATGCCCTTGAACAGTCCGGTCCGGCTGCCATTTCCGGCTTGCAGGCGCAAGTTGAGCAGATTTTGTCGGAAGCCAGAAAGCAGGGTGCCAGCGCCTGCGAGGTTGCCGTCAGCCTGCAGGACGGGCTCAGTGCCAGTGTGCGTCAGCGTGAAGTAGAGTCGGTCGAGTTTACCCGGGATCAGGGTTTTTCCATTACGGTTTACAGTGGCCAGCGCAAGGGTTCGGCCAGCACTACGGTGCTGGGTGCCGATGCGGTGCGGGAAACCGTGGCTGCCGCCCTGGCCATTGCCCGCCATACTTCGGAAGATGACTGCGCCGGTCTGGCCGATGCATCCCTGATGGCCAGGGAGTTGCCGGACCTGGATGTGTGGCACCCCTGGCAGCTGACGCCGGAGCAGGCGATCGAGCTGGCACTGGAGTGCGAAGCAGCCGCCTTTGCTGCTGACAGCCGTATCACCAATGCTGATGGTACCAGCGTGGATACCGGCAGCGGCTGCACCGTGTATGGCAACAGCCATGGCTTTATTGGTGGTTATGCGGGTACTTCACACAGCATCAGTTGTGTGATGATTGCCGGCGAAGGCGAGCAGATGCAGCGTGATTACTGGTATGACCATGGCCGCCGTGCCGACCTGCTGCAAGGTGCGGCGGAGATCGGGCGCAAGGCGGCCGGGCGTACGGTCAGCCGGCTGGGTGCCCGCCCGGTACCGACCTGCACGGTGCCGGTGCTGTTTGCTGCCGAAGTGGCCGGTGGCCTGTTTGGCCATTTGATGGGAGCGATTGCCGGCGGCAGCCTGTACCGCAAGTCATCCTTTCTGGTTGATGCACTGGGCGAGCAGCTATTCCCTGACTGGCTGACGCTGGATGAGCGGCCGCTGTTGCGTGGTGGCCTCAACAGCAGCGCTTTTGATGGCGATGGCCTGGCCACCCGTGAGCAGCCCTTTGTCAGGGACGGCCAGCTGGTCAGTTATATGTTGAGCACCTATTCCGGTCGCAAGCTGGGCTTGCCCAGCACCGCCAACGCTGGCGGGGCCCGCAACCTGTTTGTCAGCCACGGCCAGCAGGATCAGGCCGCGCTGCTCAGGCAGATGGGTACCGGCCTGCTGGTGACCGAGCTGATGGGGCAGGGGCTGAATATGGTTACCGGTGACTATTCCCGTGGTGCCGGCGGCTACTGGGTCGAGAATGGCGAAATACAGTTTCCTGTGCAGGAGGTGACCATTGCCGGCAACTTGCGGGACATGTACCGCAATATGGTGGCGGTTGGCTCGGATCTTGATAGGCGGGGCAGCATTCGTACCGGTTCTGTGCTGCTGGAGTCGATGAAGGTGGCCGGGCAGTAAGCCCGGTCAGTGGGCCAGGAAGCGGATGCCGTACCGGGTGGCCCGGGCATCCGGGGTCAGCACTTCCAGCGCAATGTGGATGGGCGTTTGTGACGGCATGTCGAGCCGGCCGGCCAGTTCTCCGGCCAGGTATTCCCGAGGGTGAAAAGCCCGGCTGGCAACCGGTGTTTCGTTGTCGTCCAGAAAATTCAGTTCCAGCAGGGGAAATGGCTGGCTGAAAGGCGCCCGGTTATAGAGGATGGCGTCGACAATCAGTGCATCCTGAAAGCCCGGGTGCTGGCGTACGATCAGGTTGGTGCTTTTGATCTGGCTGACATCGCTTTTGCCGGGCAGCTGGCAGGGCAGCAGACCGCACAGCGATTCCAGCCAGGGGCGGGTGTTGTCCTGGCGGGCCAGTTGTTCAAAGTTGTAATACAGGTATTGCACCAGCAGTCCGCACAGGGCCAGGGCAGACAATAGTGTCCACCAGCGGCCGGTGCCGGCCTTGCGCCGGGCAGGTTGCCAGTGCAGATGCAGGGGTTCGTCGTCCAGTGCAGCCAGTTCGTCAGTCAGTCCGGGCTCGGTCCGGTCGGCAACCAGATTGAACGGGTCGGCATCGAGCCGGGGGCTGTCGTCTGGCCCGGCGGAGGTGTCATCGGTCTGCGGATGATCATCGTCCATGGCGGCAAGGCCCGGTCCGGCAGGCTCACGCTCGAAATCAGGCTCTGCTGCCATGACCGGCTCGCTGCCGTTGTCAGGCAGCGGCTCATGGGCGTCGGCCGATATGGCTGCGCCGGCTGCAGGTTCGATCGGCAGGTCGTCAAACGCTGTAATCAGGCGGGTGTCTTCAGCAGGGCTTGCCGGCTCAGGCTCCGGCTTGCGGGCGGGCATGATGCGTCCGGCCAGGCGTTGCTGTGGGCTGACGCCGGTTGTGCGCTCTTCAGCTTCCTGGCGGGCCAGTCGGGCCAGTTCGGCAGTAAAGTCATCGCTATCAAGATCAAGATCAAGCTCGGCGCCTGCCGGCGCTGCGACAGCAGGCGCCGCTGGTATGGGGTCTCTGGCTGCCACATGGCTGTCGACCTGCCCAGCCGGGGGGTGGTCTGGAGTCCTGGCTGCGGCCGGGGGGCTGATCGTAGTTTCCAGAAACAGGCTGGCATTGAATACCTGCATGCAGGCTCCACAACGCACTGCGCCGCCAGCTGCCTGCAGATGCTGCTGGCTGACGTGAAAGCGGGTGCTGCAATGGGGGCAGCGGGTGACGGTGCGGTTTTGCATGGGACTCAGAAGCGTGTGCCGCTGATCCGTACCCAGCCGTCCAGTTCGGCGGTGGGATCCAGCGCAAAGTGGGCGGCATAGGTCTGACGGACCTCTTCCGCCTGTTCGGCGAGAATGCCGGATAGCACCAGCCGGCCGCCGGAACGGCACAGGGAGGCCAGTTGTGGTGCCAGCTGTACCAGCGGGCCGGCCAGAATGTTGGCCAGCACCATGTCGTGCGGCTGCTGCGGCATGGCTTCGGGCAGATGCAGGCTGTAGCGGGACGGGTCGATCTGGTTGCGGCCGGCGTTGTCGGCGGTGGCTTCCAGTGCCTGGGGGTCAATGTCGGTACAGGTGGCGTGGCGGGCGCCCAGTAGCAGGGCGGCGATGGCAAGGATTCCGGAGCCGCAGCCAAAATCCACTACCGAGCAGCCGTCCAGTAGCTGGCCGTCCAGCCATTCCAGACAGAGGGCGGTGGTCGGGTGGGTGCCGGTGCCAAAGGCGAGGCCGGGGTCGAGCAGCATGTTGACCGCATCGGGCTCCGGAGCGCTGTGCCAGCTGGGCACTACCCACAGGCGCTGGCCAAAGCGCATGGGCTGGAAGTCGTCCATCCAGCTGCGTTCCCAGTCCTGTTCGGGCAGCTCTTCCAGACTGTATTCGGGTAACAGTTCGCCGAAGGCATTGTGCAACTGTTGCTCCAGTTCCATCAGGCTCTGGCTGTCTTCAAACAGGCCCAGCAGGTGGGTTTTGCTCCACAGTGGCGTGGTACCCAGGTCGGGCTCGTAAATGGGCTGGTCTTCGGCGTCCATGAAGGTCACTGACACGGCGCCCATGGCCAGCAGGCGGTCTTCGTGGGCGGTGGCGTTTCCGGGAGTAACGGCAAGGCGAATCTGTAACCAGGGCATGGGACAACCTGAAAGGATAAAGAGTTAGGCGGCCGGCTGGCTGCGGTAATGGTTTTGCAGCGGATTGGCGTACTGCATGATCAGCCAGGGCAGCTGTTCGGCAGGGCATTGCTGCTGGCGCTGCTGCCAGATGTCTTTGGCGCGGGCAATTTCAGCGGTGCTGAACAGGGTTTCGATAGCGGGCACTTCCAGATGGGGGTCACGCTCCTGCCATTGCTGCCAGGCCAGGTAATGGACCGGGAACAGGCGATAATCTTGCCAGATGACCTGGTCGATTTGCCCGGCCAGTTGTTTGGCGTCCTCGAAACCGGAGGTGATGGGGCGGGCAAAATGTACGTGCACCCGGCCTTTGTAGCCGGTGATGCCCTTGGCAATGCTGGCGTCGTCTTCGCCAGGCTGTTTCTGGTAGCTGCCGGTGGTGGCGCGGACATGGAGTTCGCGGGCCTTGTCCAGGTCGCAGGGATCGTATTCGTAACTGATGGCTACCGGGGTCAGGTTGAGGCGGGCAACCGCCGGGCCAAATTCCAGGTTGCGCTGGGACATGTGAAACATCTTGAGGATGGCGCTGTCGGTACGGTCGTCGCCGTCTTTGGCACGGCCTTCGGCCTGGGCAATCCAGATCGAGCACTTGTCTTCGAGCAGGGAGTGGTTGATGTAGCTGGACAGCAACTGGAAGGCGTCCAGCTTTTCACGGCGGCCGGTGACGGAGCGGGGCACGATAAAGCTTTTGTTCAGGCGCATCAGGTCGCTGACAAAGGGCTTTTGCAACAGGTTGTCACCAATGGCCAGGCGTGGTGTGGGGATGCCGGCCTGGAACAGGGCGTAGTTGACATAGGCCGGGTCCATGACGATGTCCCGGTGATTGGCCAGGTACAGGTGGGGCTGTTCACCGCCAAGGTTTTCAATGCCGGAAAAACTGATGCCGTCGGTGGCTTTTTTGACCGAATGCTCAACGTAGGGTGCGACCCGGGCCTGCAAAGCGGCAACACTGTTGATTTTGGCTGCTTCCTTGCGCAGGCGCCAGGCGGCCAGAGGACGCAGCAACCAGCCGAGCGGGCCCGCCAGTGCCGGATAGCCGTAACGAATGATAACGTTGAGAAAGCCGGGGTCAGCCGCTACCCGCTTGAGCACCTCGGTGACTTCGTGATCGTGATAGGGACGTATGCTGTCAAATGAGCCCATGGCTGTTCCGGTCAAAGGCCCGTTGAAAGGGGCGCTGGTCTGATGAAAATCGCTATTATACGCAGATTGCCCGGCAGGGTGCAGGGGCAGGCACAGGGAGAATCGTACATGAGCGGGCGTTATGGTCTGTTTGACTGGCCCCGGCAATGGCAGCAGCTGCCGGGCTTTCCGCAGGACTGGCAGCAGCACTGGAATCTGGCGCCACGCCAACCGGTATTGCTGTTGTACCAGCGTAATGGCGAACGTCGTGCCGGGCAGGCGTTGTGGGGGTTTACGCCGGCCTGGTCAAAGCACCTGGAGCGGACGACGCCTCATGCCCGGACAGAGGGGTTGGCGGATCAGCCGTTGTTTGCCAACGCCCTTGCACACCAGCGTGGTGTGATGCCGGCCAACGGCTTTTTTGAGTGGCGTGGCAAGCCGGGGCTGGGCAAGCAGCCGTATTGGCTGAGCCGGCCCGGCGAACTGCTGTTTATGGCGGCCTTGTGGGAGCCTTATCCGGTGGCAGGGGCAGAATACTTGAGTGTGGCGATGCTGACCTGTCAGGCCGCCTACTTGCGCCGCCCGCTGTTGCTGGCCGGAGACGATCTGGATCGCTGGCTGGATCCGCACACCCCGGCGGAGCAGATTCAGGCATTGCTGGGCAGTCGTAGTCTGCCCTTGCAGGAGCGCAGGGTGTCGATGCGGGTTAATGATCCTGCCCATGATGATCCGGCCTGCATCCGGCCGTTACAGGGCAGCCCGGACGGTTAGCCGCAAAAAAACAATTTTTTTAAGCAGTGCCGGAACTTTTTCCGTTTGGGTTGTTCTGATCAGGTGTATGTCTCTTGTAGACGGCTCCCTCCGACAGTTGTATTGATTGAAGTTGGCAGAACCCGGTGTCTCCCAGACCTCCCGGGCTTGTACTCCGGACCTTTTCCCCTGAAGGCCCGGAGTTTTTTTTGCCTGAACGTCGTAGCGGGTGACGTCCTTAAGTCGCAACAGGCATTTACTCCTGTATTTTTTGCCCGGTTCATGTAGTATTCCTGACTTTGCACTACATGGCTGTCGAGCCATGTTTGATAAGGGCTTTTTCAAGCAGAGTGAGGCAAAGATGACCGAACGCGTACAAGTAGGCGGCCTGCAAGTCGCCAAAGTTCTTTATGACTTCATCAACGAGCAGGCGATTCCCGGCACCGGCGTCAGTGCCGACGCATTCTGGGATGGTGCCGTCAAGGTGCTGAAAGACCTGGCACCAAAAAACCGTGCCCTGCTGGAAAAACGTGATGCCTTGCAAGCGAAGATTGACGAATGGCACCAGGCCCGCAAAGGCCAGGCCCATGATGCAGCGGCTTATAAAGCGTTCCTGCAGGAAATTGGTTATTTGCTGCCAGAAGCGGCAGACTTCCAGGCCACTACACAAAACGTTGACGAAGAAATCGCCACCATGGCCGGCCCGCAGCTGGTGGTGCCTGTCACCAACGCCCGTTTTGCGCTGAACGCAGCCAACGCCCGCTGGGGCTCCCTGTACGACGCCCTGTACGGCACTGACGCCATCAGCAATGAAGGCGGCGCCGAAGCCGGCAAAGGCTACAACAAGGTGCGCGGCGACAAGGTCATTGCCTGGGGTCGCAATTTTCTGGACAAGGCTGCTCCGCTGGCTGCCGGCTCTCATGCCGATGCCACCGGTTACCGTATTGAAGGCGGCAAGCTGCTGGTTGCCATGAAAGGCGGCAGCAACAACGGCCTGCAAAATGACACTCAGCTGGTTGGCTATACTGGCGATGCCGCTGCTCCAACCTCGGTGTTGCTGAAAAATAACGGCCTGCATATCGAAATTCAGATTGATGCCACCAGCCCAATCGGCCAGACCGATGCTGCCGGTGTGAAAGACATCGTGCTGGAAGCGGCCATCACCACCATTATCGACTGTGAAGACTCTGTTGCGGCTGTTGATGCCGACGACAAAACCCTGGTTTACCGCAACTGGCTGGGCCTGATGAAAGGCGATCTGGCCGAGAGCGTAACCAAGGGGGACAAGACCTTTGTCCGCTCCATGAACCCGGACCGCCAGTACACCGGCCTGAACGGTGAAACCATCACCCTGCACGGCCGTTCGCTGCTGTTCGTTCGTAACGTCGGCCACCTGATGACCAACCCGGCGATTCTGGACGAGCAAGGCAACGAGATGCCGGAAGGCATCATGGACGGTCTGTTCACCAGCCTGATTGCCCTGCATAACCTGAAAGGCAATACCAGCCGTGCCAACAGCCGCAAAGGCAGCGTGTATATCGTCAAGCCGAAAATGCACGGCCCTGAAGAAGTCGCCTTCGCCAACGAGCTGTTTGCCCGTGTCGAAGACGTGCTGGGTATGCAGCGCAACACCCTGAAAATGGGCATCATGGACGAAGAGCGCCGCACCACTGTCAACCTGAAAGCCTGTATCGCTGAAGCCAAAGAGCGTGTTGTGTTCATCAACACCGGCTTCCTTGACCGTACCGGTGACGAAATCCATACCTCCATGGAAGCCGGCGCCATGGTGCGCAAGACTGCCATGCGTGGCGAGAAGTGGATTTCCACCTACGAAGACTGGAACGTGGACGTGGGTCTGGCCACCGGCCTGCCCGGCAAGGCACAAATCGGCAAAGGCATGTGGGCCATGCCCGACCTGATGGCCGCCATGCTGGAACAAAAAATTGGCCACCCGAAATCGGGTGCCAGCACTGCCTGGGTACCTTCACCCACTGCAGCAGTTTTGCACGCTACCCACTACCACGAAGTTGATGTGTTCTCCCTGCAGGAGCAGCTGAAGCAGCGTGCCCACGCTGACCTGGACGGCATCCTGACCATCCCGCTGGCGCCCAGCACCGACTGGACTGCCGAGGAAATCCGCAACGAGCTGGACAACAATGCGCAGGGCATCCTGGGCTATGTTGTGCGCTGGGTTGAGCAGAGCGTTGGTTGTTCCAAAGTGCCAGACATCAACGATATCGGCCTGATGGAAGACCGTGCCACCCTGCGTATTTCCAGCCAGCACATGGCCAACTGGATGCGTCACGGCATTGTGACCGAAGAGCAAATCGTTGAGGCGATGAAGCGCATGGCCGAGGTGGTTGACCGCCAGAATGCCGGTGATGCCGGGTACCGCAACATGGCGCCCAACTTCGAGGACAGCATCGGCTTCCAGGCAGGTCTGGAGCTGGTGCTGGACGGTCGTGCCCAGCCTAACGGCTATACCGAGCCGGTACTGCACCGTCGCCGCCTTGAGTACAAGGCTAAAAACGGTCTGTAACAGCTTCGGGTTGTAACCGCAGTACCCAGGCCGCCGGCAGTGATGCCGGCGGCTTTTTTGTTGGTGCAGTGGCGTGCGAAGCTGTCCGGCACCGTGGCCAGCGTTTGCAACTTACGTCCAATGTGTGCGCTATGGGTTGTCAAGTAGCATGCGACCATTCGCTATGGAGGAATACTCATGAGCCGTCAGGACGCCTTTGACAAGGCTGGTCGTGCAGCAGTGCAGCAAAACATTCAGGGCACGCTGGAGTTTCTCCGGCAGTTTCCGCCGTTTGATGCCATGGACCTTGCCGAGCTTGGCTATCTGGTCGAGCACTGTGTCCTGCGTTTTTATGCCGAGGGTGAAAGTGTCATTCGCCCGGATGACGGCCCGGTTGAGCACCTTTATATTGTCAAACAGGGCCGGATTTATGGTGAGCGGCGCGAGGGGCAGGATGCCAGTGACGAAACCACCTTTGAACTGGGCACTGGCGAGTGTTTTCCGATGGCGGCACTGCTGGGTGAGCGTGCCACCCGTACCCTTCACGTGGCTGACGAGGACACCTTTTGCTTCCTGTTGACCAAGGAAGCATTTGTCAAACTGATGCAGCGCAGCGAGCCGTTTCGTGACTATTGTGTACGGGGCATCAGCAGCCTGCTGGACCAGGTCAATGTGCAGGTGCAAAACCGTGCGGCCGAGTCGTTGGGGTCACAAATTTCGATGGACATGCCGCTGTCACAGCTGTCGTCGATGCGTACGCCGGTCACCTGTTCGCGCCAAACACCTTTGCACGAGGCGGTGCAGGTGATGCACGAAACCCAGGTGGGCAGCATTCTGGTCACTGATGCCGGCATGCGGCCGGAAGGCATTTTTACCTTGCGTGACCTGCGCAAAGTCATTGCCAACCCCAATGCGGATTTGCGCCAGCCGATTGAGCAGGTGATGACAGCCAACCCGTTTTACCTGCCGCCGGATGCGACTGCCTTTGATGCGGCCCTGATCATGACCGAGCGCCATATTGCCCATGTCTGTCTGGTGCAGGACGGCAAGTTGGTGGGCATGGTATCCGAGCGTGATTTGTTCTCGTTGCGCCGGGTTGACCTGGTAGGGCTGGCCCGCACCATTCGTACCGCCGCCAGCCTCGACAAGCTGGTGCAGATGCGACAGGACGTACAGGCACTGGTGGAGCGGATGATTGCCCATGGTGCCAGTCCGGAGCAGATTACCCGGCTGATTACCCTGCTCAATGATCAGACAACGTCCCGTGCCATTGAGCTTTGCCTGGAAAAACACGGCGATCCTTCAATCCGGTTCAGCTGGCTGGCGTTTGGCAGTGAGGCCCGCAAGGAGCAAACACTGCTCACTGATCAGGATAACGGCATTCTGTTTGATGCCGCCAGCACCGAAGAAGCCAATGCCATTCGGCAGCGTTTGTTGCCGATTGCCAGAGAAATCAACCTGGTGCTGGATGATTGCGGCCTTGGCCTGTGTCGCGGCAATTTTATGGCCGGCAATGCGGATTTTTGCCTGTCCCGTGAGGAGTGGCTGAACCGTTATCGCAAGATGCTCCGTAGTGCGACTGAGCAGACCATGCAGTTTGCCGGGGTCCACTTTGATCTCAGAGCGGTGTGGGGCGATGAAAAACCGGTACAGGCCTTGCGCCGCGACATGATGGAGCTGGTCCGGGCCGACCAGGTTTTCCAGCGCACGCTGGCGGGTAGCGCTCTGCTTAACAAGCCGCCGCTGGGCGGGCTGTTCCGCAACTTTACCCTGGGCAAAAAAGGTGTCGAAAAAGACGGTCTGGACCTCAAGGTCAAGGGGCTGGCACCGCTGGTGGAAAGTGTTCGGGTATTGTCACTGGCCCATGGTATTGAAGCCAATAATACCCTGGACCGTTTACGCAAATTGGCAGAGCAGGATGTGATCAAGCCGCTCGATGCGGATGCCTACATTGAGGCTCATCACTTTATTCAGTTGATCCGCTTGCAGCAGCATTTGTTGCAGGCCCAAAACGGGCTGAGTTACAGCAATCTGATCTACCCGGACGAGCTCAATGCGCTGGATCGGCGTATTTTGCGCGAGTCGTTCCGGCAGGTACAGCGGATTCAGAGCAGCCTGGCCTTGAGGTACAAGCTGTGAGTTTCTGGCGGCAATGGTTTGGCCGCCGGCCTGAAGTTGTAGCCGCTGACCAGCAGCGGCTACAACAGCTGCAACCTGCGCCGGCGCTGGCTGAGCAGTTGCTGGAGGAGCAGCGCTTTGTGGTGGTGGATCTGGAGGCGACTGGGCTGAACACCCAAAAAGACAAAATTTTGTCCATTGGCGCCGTGGTGGTACAGGGCGGGGCCATACCCATGGGTGAACAGCTGGAACGCACCCTCAAACGCAAAGAAGTCAAGGTCAACGAAGCGGTATTGATCCACCAGATTGCTCCAAGCGAGCTGGCGGCTGGCGTACGGCCGGAAACAGCCTTGCTGGATTTTCTGGACTTTACCGGTGACAGCCCGCTGGTGGCGTTTCATGCCCCCTTTGACCAGCGCCTGTTGCAGCGGGAATTGAAAGACTTTTTTGGCTACAGCTTCAAGCATCCGTTTTTTGACCTGGCTGAAGTGGCGCCCATGCTGTGTCCGGATCACGGCATGCGCCAGCCACGGATGGATGACTGGGTCGAGTATTTCGGGTTGCGGGTATTGCAGCGTCATAACGCCTGTGCGGATGCCATGGTGACCGCCGAGCTGATGCTGATTTTGCTCAACAAGGCCAGGGCGCAGGACATCTTGACGTTAAAACAGCTGGATGCGGCCCTGGGCAACTGGCGACGCCGACAGAACAGTCTGATGTAGACCGCTTGCACTGAGTCTTTAACTTTTCCGCTGCCAGGCCGATAGCTTCTCGGGTGTACTGCGGGGGAGTTATCGAGATGCATATTGTTTCTACAGACCGGTTGACGATGAGCAGCAGCCATCAGCAGGTGTTCGGTCGCGAGGTCAGCGAGCGGCTGGACTATCGTAATGGCAATCAAAGCCTGCAGTACGAGCGCAACGAAAAACAACTGTTTGCCTCCGCTGAACAGCGCTCGCTGGCGTTATCTGCCGAACCGGCTTTGTCACGCGATGCACTGGCCCGGCTGGCCGACGGCATGCCGACCCCGGCGGCAACCGAAGGCGGCGAATCCCTGCCGGACTTTGAGCCGGATGCCGAGCAGCTGGAAAAGCTGCGCATGCTGCTGGCAGCGCTGGCGCGCCTTAATGGCGACTTTGATCGCTTTGCCAGTATGTACGAGCAAACGGCTGCACGTATGGCGAGCGGCGAGGCCGGCCCGACGGTAACCGCTAGCGGACCGGCAGAGCAAGCCCTGGCTGCGGGCCTGCAGTACGACTATCAGGTTACCCAGTGGCAGCAGGAGCAGCTGCAGTTTAGCGCCAATGGCCAGGTGACGACTGCTGATGGCCGGGTGCTGGAGTTTGATCTGGCACTGGACATGCAATACAGCCATTACAGCCATGAGTCGGTCAGCATCCGTGCGGGAGCTGCGCTGCGCGATCCGCTGGTGATCAACTATGGCGGTCAGGGCGTTGGCCTGACCAGCCAGATGATGGAGTTTGATCTGGATTCGGATGGGCGCAAAGATAGCCTGGCCATGCTGAAGCAGGGCAGCGCCTATCTGGCGCTGGACAAAAATGGCAATGGCCGTATCGACGACGGTCGCGAGCTGTTTGGCGCAGTGTCCGGTAATGGCTTTGTCGAGCTGGCCGCCTATGACCAAGACGGCAACGGCTTTATTGATAGCGGCGACGCCGTGTTCAAGGATTTGAAACTGTGGATCCCCGATAGCAAAGGCGGTGGCCGCCTGCTGGGGCTGGCCGAAGCAGGCATCGGTGCGCTGGGTTTGCGCCATGTTGATGGCGGCTTTGACCTGATTGCCGGCGGCGAATTGCAGGGTCAGGTGCGCAGCACCGGTTTGTTCCTGTTTGAGGATGGCCGGGTGGGCAGCATGCAACAGATTGATTTGGTGATGTAGCTGCTACAGCAGCGGCTGGCCTGTGAGCTATTCCAGAACCCGTAGCGGGGAGCGCTGCGGGTTTTTTTGATCGTCAGCGTTAAGCAGGAAGGTTTGTTCCAGCATGTACTGTCCGCTCATGGCAGCATGCGGTACCTGGTCGGAAAATACCATCCAGGTGGTACCGGGCCTGAACTCTACTGTCCACTGCTGGCCGTTTTGTTGATAGTTGGTGTCGGCTTTCATGGCGTCATGCAGGCCAAGCATCAGGTGATCGTAGTGGCTGCGTTTGCTTTTGGTGATTTTCAGAGCTGCCTGCAAGTTGCTGGACAGTTTTGAGTAAGGCTTGAGCCGTGGCAGTAGCCGTGCCGCCAGCTGCTCGAACGCTTCACCAACCCGCCAGACCCGGGCGACACCCCGGGGATTGATGTTGTGGAAAATACGGATGATGCGCTGACCATGGATCGGGCGGGACGGAAAGGCATCGACATGCAGGCGGGTATCGTCCTTGCGCCAGGAGTTTTTCCCCTGCCACTGGCTGATTTCATGTACCCGCAGGCTGTTGACCGGCTCCAGCAGCTTGCCCCGGTATTCGGGCAACAGGGTTTCCAGCAAGTTTTTGGTGTGTTGATAATAGCGCTCCAGCAGGGTGCGGACTGCGGCTTCGTTGGCCGGGCTGGCTACGCCGTTAAGCCGGTTTTTATCAATATTGAAACTGATGTTTTTGCGCTTTGGGTCTACCAGTTCTGGCCCCAGCAGTGCTTGTTCCTGCTCGCTCAGGGCAAAACTCAGCTGTGGGAAACACAATACCTGACCCTGCTCCAGACTGTCGGTCAGCTGACTGTTGGCAGGATTGCTAAAGGACCACTGGCTAAAAGGCAGTTCAACAATGGGGGCTGGGGCAGGGATCTTCATCAGGGCTCACGCAAGACAGATGTGGGCAGCCTGGGCGGTATGTAGTGGCACGGGATGTTGCGGTGCGGGTCAGGCTGACAATAAATTTGCATATGCGGAACATTATCCTGTGCCTGTTGTCGTGAAGCCAGCCAAGGGGCTTTGCCTTCAACCTGTGTTCAGGAAGCAGGGTTTTTTTGCTTTTGGGTGGGGCAGGGTTGGCGGGACGCTACGTAGCGCTGACGCTGTCACGACCGCCTGCGGCGTTCATGACGCTAAGGCGCTACTCCGGTCCCGCCAACCCTGCAACACACCCTGGCGTTGTGGAGGGATAGTTCGGCTTTGCCGGACTGCTGTCGCAGTGTTTGGGGATGGCTGGATGCAGGGTTCCTGGATTTTTATATTATTTTCAAATAATTAGGATTTTTTTGAGTCTTGTTGTCCGCATGATCCAGAGCTACGTGGCGCCAACCCTGCAACACATCCTGGCGTTGTGGAGGGATAGTTCGGCTTTGTCGGACTGTTGTCGCAGTGTTTGGGGATGGCTGGATGAAGGGTTCCTGGATTTTTATATTATTTTCAAATAATTAGGATTTTTTTGAGTCTTGTTGTCCGCATGATCCAGAGCTACGTGGCGCCAACCCTGCAACACATCCTGGCGTTGTGGAGGGATAGTTCGGCTTTGTCGGACTGTTGTCGCAGTGTTTGGGGATGGCTGGATGAAGGGTTGCTAGATTGTTCCATTATTTTCAAACGGTTACGCTTTTTTGAGTCCTGTTGTCCGCAGGTTCCAAACCTGTACAAGCGACAGCAGCACGGCGTAGCCGTGCTATTCCCCTCCAGGACGCCAAGGTGTCTTTGCCGGGCGGGTGGAGCCGGAGCAAAGCCTTAGCGCCATGATCGCAGGTCATGGCAGCGCAGCTTTGCGCAGTGCTCTACCCGCCCGGCACACAACACAGCAGGCAAAAAAATCACAATGCTTTGAACGCCTTGTCCGCCGCATCCAGGGTGATCTGCAGCTCGGTGTCGCCCATGGCGGCAGAGACGAAGCCGGCTTCGAAGGCGCTCGGTGCCAGGTAGACACCGCCGTCGAGCATCAGGTGGAAGAACTTTTTGAAGCGCTCCACATCACAGGCTACGGCATCGTCAAAGCTCCGGATGTCCTTGTTGTCGGTGAAGAACAGACCGAACATGCCGCCCACCTGGGTGGTGGTGAAGGGGATGCCGGCAGCATCCGCACGCTCCTGCAGGCCAGCCAGCAGGCGCTTGGCGTAGCTGTCCAGTTTGTCATGGAAGCCGGGTTGGCTGACCAGCTTCAAGGTGGCGAGACCGGCGGCCATGGCCAGCGGGTTGCCAGACAATGTGCCGGCCTGATACACGGGGCCCAGCGGAGCGATATGTGACATGATTTCTTTCTTGCCGCCAAAGCAGCCGACCGGCATGCCGCCGCCGATTACCTTGCCGAACGTCGACAGGTCCGGGGTGATACCGTAGTGGCCTTGTGCGCCACCAAGGCTGACACGAAAACCGGTCATCACCTCGTCAAAGATCAGCACCACGCCGTGTTCATCACACAGCTTGCGCAGGCCCTGATGGAAGCCTTCTGCGGGCGGGATGCAGTTCATGTTGCCGGCCACCGGCTCGATGATGATGCAGGCGATTTCTTCGCCTTTCTCTTTCAGGCATTGCTCGACCGCTGCCAGATCATTGTAAGGCAGGGTCAGTGTGTGCTGGGCAAAGGCTGCAGGTACACCGGGCGAGCTGGGCACGCCCAGGGTCAGTGCGCCGGAGCCGGCCTTGACCAGCAGGCTGTCGGAGTGGCCGTGGTAGCAGCCCTCGAACTTGATGATGCTGTCGCGACCGGTGTAGCCACGGGCCAGACGGATGGCGCTCATGGTGGCCTCGGTACCGGAGCTGACCATGCGCATCATTTCCATGGAGGGCACCAGCTGGCTGACCCGCTCGGCCATCTCCACTTCCAGTGCGGTCGGTGCGCCGTAGGACAGGCCGTGCTGCAGCTGGTTGCGTACGGCATCCAGCACTTCGGGATGGCCATGGCCCAGGATCATCGGGCCCCAGGAACCGATGTAGTCCACATAGCGCTTGTCGTCCTCGTCCACCACGTAGGCGCCTTCGGCGTGCTTGAAGAACAGCGGCGTGCCGCCGACGCCGGCAAAGGCGCGCACTGGCGAGTTGACGCCGCCGGGGATGTGTTGCTGGGCGTTTTCGAACAGGGTGGCGGAACGGGACATGAACGACTCCTGGCTTAAGAAAATAACTGGCTAAAGGCGCAGGCCCTGCGCTCTACCTCGGCGGCTGAGGGCGCAGCAAACAGGGCATGAATGACGGCTATCATAGCAGCCCCGGCATGAATCAAGGGTGATGCGTTGTCCAGGCTGATGCCGCCAATGGCTACCACGGGCAGGCCCAGTGCTTGCGCCTGTTGCAGCAGGCCGGTATCGGCCAGTACCTCGCCGGGTTTGGTTTGTGACGCAAAGAAACGGCCAAAGGCGACGTAGCTGGCCTGCTGGCTTGCGGCCTGCTGTGCCAGTGCCAGCTGGTGATGGCAGGTGGCACCAATAATGGCTTGATGGCCGAGCCGCCGACGGGCTTCGGCAAGACTGCCGTCCTGCTGACCGAGGTGCAGGTCACAGCCGAGCTGTCCGGCCAGGGCCAGGTCATCATTGATAATCAGTCGAGCACCGTATTGCTGGCACAGTTCCAGCAGCTGGCTGGCCTCGCGGTAACGCAGCACCGGATCGCCACTTTTGTCCCGGTATTGCAACACTCTGGCGCCTCCGGCCAGAGCGGCTTCGCAGTAGGGCAGCAGCCGGCCATCGGCCAGCAGGACGCTGTCGGTGATCGGGTACAGGCCGCGCAAGGCGTCCGTCGGGCTACAGGCGGACATTGGCATTAAAGGTATCGCACCGGCTCATGTCGCCGCTGTCAAAGCCGATCCGGAACCAGCGCATGCGCTGCTCCGAGCTGCCATGGGTAAAACTGTCCGGGGTGACGGTGCCTGTGGCCTGTTTTTGCAGACGGTCATCGCCAATGGCGGCGGCTGCATTAAGGGCATCCTCAAGTTCGCCCGGCGCCAGCATGTGACGGTATTTGTCGGCATGATGGCCCCAGACGCCGGCAAAACAGTCGGCCTGTAACTCCTGGCGCACCGACAGCTGGTTTTGCTGCGCCTTGGGTAGTCCTTGCTGCTTTTGCCGGACCTGGGCGGAAATGCCCAGCAGGGTTTGAATATGGTGGCCGACTTCATGGGCGATCACGTAGGCCTGGGCGAAATCGCCGGGCGCCTTGTAGCGGGTTTTCAGGTCGTGATAGAAATCCAGGTCAATATAAACCTTGCGGTCGGCGGGGCAGTAAAAGGGGCCGATTGCCGAGCTGGCGGAGCCGCAGGCGGACTGGACCCGACCCGTAAACAGCACCAGTTTGGGTGGCTGGTAGTTTTTGCCTTGCTGTTTAAAGATGGTATGCCAGGTGTCCTCGGTATCGGCGAGGATGACCGAAACAAACTCGCCCAAACGCTGTTGCTCTGCACTGAGACTGGTGCTGGTCGAGCTGTTGTTGCTGGGCAACTGACCATCCAGCAGGGGCATCAGGTCAATGCCGAGCATGCGGGCGCCAAAGAACAGCGCTACACCTATGACCAGCAGCCAGCGGCCGCCTTTGGTTTTTAGCAGCAGGGGCAACAGGCGCAGGGCAGCGCCACCGCCCATGGCTGCCATGGGCGCCGGGCCTTGGCCGCGGCGGTCTTCAACGTTGTCGCTACGGCGACGGTCTTCCCAGCGCATCAGTTTTCCTCCGGCAGGGTTTCGGTGAGCGGCTCGTCAGGAATCAGCCACTGGCTAAAACGTTGGTAGGCTTCATCCAGACCGAGGCGGCGGGTGGCTGAAAACAGCTGGATGCTGGGCTCGGGTCCCCAGTCCTGTCCCAGTTGTTTGGCGGTTTTGGCCAGGGCGGTGCGGGCGGCACCGGGGGTCAGCTTGTCGGCTTTGGTCAGCAAAACATGGACCGGCACCCCACTGTTGCTGGCCCAGTCCAGCATCATGCGGTCAAAAGGGGTGAAAGGGTGACGGATATCCATCATCAGCACTACGCCCGCCAGGCTTTGACGGCGGGTCAGATAGGCTTCAAGGTGCTGTTGCCAGTGTTGCTTGAGCGGTATGGGGACCTTGGCATAGCCGTAACCGGGCAGGTCGACCAGGCGGCGTTGCCCGTCCAGGGCAAAAAAATTCAGCAGCTGGGTGCGGCCGGGTGTTTTTGACGTGCGGGCCAGGTTGGCGCGGGTCAGGGTGTTGATGGCACTGGACTTGCCGGAGTTGGAGCGGCCGATAAAAGCAATTTCGGCGCCCTGGTCGGGCGGACACTGCTCGACACGGGAAGCGCTGAGCATGAACTGTGCTTTTTGGCACAGGCCGGCAAGGATTTTCGGGTTTGACATGGGGGCTCCAACTGATCTGGGTCACTGTACGGTATTTCCGTTTTGCAGTGCGGACCGGCGGAAGTATATAATGTGTGCCATCAAGTGCATACATAAGGCCATAAAGAGTCTACCCAAGCGGCTGTGCAAGGGTTATGCTATTGCAAAAATTTTCGGGACTTTACCGGCCTGCTCGCAGGTGCAGGGCAGGGTCTTGCGTATAAATATTTCTCCGATGTTGGATAGAGCCGATGAACAAACTAGTCGCGAGTGTACTGTTAACCCTGGGTGTTGCCGGTGTGGCCTATGCCGAAGGTGATGCTGCGGCAGGCCAGGGCAAGGTTGCCATCTGTTCTGCCTGCCATAACGCTGATGGCAACAGCATGATCCCCACCTTCCCCAAGCTGGCAGGACAGGGCAAACACTATCTGTTCAAACAGATGAAAGACATCAAGAGCGGTGAGCGCAAGGTGCTGGAAATGACCGGCATGCTGGATGCCCTGACCGATCAGGACCTGCACGACATCGCTGCCTGGTATGCCTCACAGAAAGGCACTACCGGCTATGCCAGTGCCGATCTGGTTGAGCGTGGCGAGGCCCTGTACCGTGGTGGCAAGCTGGCTGACGGAATGCCGGCCTGTACCGGCTGCCATGCGCCTGACGGCTCGGGCCTGGATGGCGCCAGCTATCCGAAGCTGAGCGGCCAGCATGCCGGTTACATTACCAAGCAGCTGACCGACTTCCGTGAAGGCGATCGTGAAAACGATGGTGATGCAATGATCATGCGCAGCATTGCCGCCAAGCTGAGCAACAAGGACATCAAAGCCCTGGCCAGTTACATTGAGGGTCTGCATTAAGCAGCCCCGTTAGTTGCCGAAAACGCTGCCGGCTTGTGCCGCCAGCGTTTTTTTGTGCCTGAAAAATGATTATGGACAAGTGCTGGCTGGCTCCGGGCGTAAGCCCGTTTTATAGTTGACCAAACGGGTAGGACTTTAAGGAGGTACCTGATGCAACTGATGGACAGGTCAAAAGCATTGGCCATTACACCTTTTCTGCGACTCGGTTTTCGTCCGTTTTTTTTGCTGGGCGTGGTGCTGGCGGCGCTGGCTGTGCCGCTGTGGATCATGGCGCTGAATGGCTATCTGGGTAGCTGGCAGCCAACGGGTGGCTGGCTGGCCTGGCACCGTCATGAACTGTTGTTCGGGTTTGCCGGGGCGATAGTGGCCGGTTTTTTGTTGACGGCAGTGCAAACCTGGACCGGTGTGTCGGGCTTGTCGGGCAAGCTGTTGTTGGCGCTGGTAGTGGTTTGGGTGCTGGCGCGGCTGAGCTGGCTGGTAGAGTTGCCGCTGATCTGGGTGATTGTGCCCAATGCGTTGTTTATGCCGCTGGTGGCGTTGCAGATGGCACGCAGCGTCTGGCCGGTTCGGCAGGTGCGCAATTATCCGATCGTGGTAGCTTTGCTGCTTTTGTCGGTGGTTGAGTGGGTGGTGCTGTACGGGCTGGTGCAGGGTAGTGAGGCCATCCAGCGCCAGGGTGTGCTGGGTGGCCTTTGGGCCATTGGTGCGCTCATGAGCATTATTGGCGGGCGGGTCATTCCTTTTTTTACCCAGCGTGGCCTGCTGCGTAAAACCATGGTGCAGCCTTTGCCCTGGCTGGAAAATGCCTTGCTGCTGGGCACCCTGGTCTTGATTATTTCTTTTGCTGCCGGCTGGGCGTTTGAACGGCAGCTGTTTTTGGCAGTATTGTTTTTTGTGCTGGCGGCAGGGCATGCCTATCGCATGTGGCGCTGGCATGGCAGCGGGCTATGGAGGGTGCCGTTGTTGTGGTCACTGCACCTGGCTTACGGCTGGTTTGTATTGGCGTTTTTCAGCATGGGACTTTGGTATGCCGGCTTGCTGGGCGGACAGTTCAGTCTGGCGGTGCATGCCTTGACCGTGGGTGCCATGTCGGGGCTGATTCTGGCCATGATCGCCCGGGTAACACTGGGCCACACCGGCCGCATGCTGGTGCCGCCAACGGCAATGGTGTGGGGTTTTGCCCTGTTCAATATGGCAGCCGTGGTGCGGGTGCTGGGCGTAACAGTGGCTTATCTGCCGTCATTGTGGCTGGCAACCGTGCTGTGGCTGGCCAGCTTTGGCATTTATCTGTATTGCTATGGTCCCATGCTGTGGAAGGCGCGGGTGGATGGCGCTCCCGGCTAGGGCTGGACTTTAGAGGCCGCAGCAGTGTACTTTGGTGGACCGATTCTTGGTCGACCTTGGTATAGCTGCAAAACCCTGCCGGTCGCCCCATAAAATAACGGTATTGTGCCTTTCGGTAACCAAGGCGCTCTGGCAGTTTCAATTACAAGACAATGCAACATTTGAGGTGAGTGCATGACACAGGATTTGAGCAAGTTTATTCGCAACCCCGCTTTTCTGGACAAGGTCGTCTCTGCGGAAGAAGCAGCCTCCTGGATTGATGACGGCATGACGCTGGGCATGAGCGGTTTTACCCTGTTCGGTGAGCCCAAAGAGTTCCCGATGGCGCTGGCCGAGCGCGGCAAGAAGGAAAAATTCAAGGTCAACCTGTTTACCGGTGCTTCCATGGGCCCGGCGGCTGACGGCTCCATGGCCGAAGCCGGCATCATCAACCTGCGCTTCCCGTACAACGCCAACCCGATCCTGCGCAAGCAGATCAACGAAGGCAAAGCGTTCTACATCGACCAGCACCTGTCCCACAACGCCGAGTACGTGCGTCAGGGTGTACTGCCCCGCATTGACTACGCAATCATTGAAGCGGCTGCCATTACCGAAGACGGCGACATTATTCCGACCGGTTCTGTGGGCAACTCCCCGATTTATGTTGAGACTGCCAAGCACGTCATCATTGAGGTGAACGTTTCTGCGCCTGCCGCTTATGAAGGCATGCACGATATCTACGTTCCCGGTCCTGCTGGCGAAAACGCCCGTTGTGACATCCCGGTGTGCGAAATCAGCAAGCGTATCGGCAGCAAGGGCATCAAGGTCGATCCCGCCAAGGTGCGTGGTGTGGTCATTTCCAGCCAGCCGGATATTCCGTCTCCGCTGTTTGAGCCAAACGAAGAAACCCAGCAAATCGCCGACAACCTGCTGCACTTCCTGCACGAAGAAGTGAACAGCGGCCGTCTGCCCAACAACCTCGCTCCGCTGCAGTCCGGCGTAGGTTCCGTGGCCAACGCCGTACTGAACGGCATGCAGAAGTCAGGTTTTAAAGACGTTATCGTTGCTTCCGAAGTGCTGCAGGATGGCGTGTTCGACCTGATTGACGCCGGGGTGGTCAAGTTCGCTGCCGGTACCGCCCTGTCATTGTCCAAGAAGCGTGTCGACAGCCTGGCCGAAGATCTGCAGAAATATGCCGGCAAGGTCATGTTCCGTCCGCAGGAAATCTCCAACCATCCGGAAGTCATCCGTCGCCTGGGCGTAATCTCCTTCAATACGGCGCTGGAAGTGGACATCTACGGTAACGTCAACTCCACCCACGTCAGCGGCACCCACATGATGAACGGTATCGGCGGCTCCGGCGACTTCGCCCGCAACGCTCGTATCACCATCTTCGTAACTGCCTCCACGGCCAAGAATGGTGCGATTTCTTCAATTGTTCCATTCGTAACCCACGTTGACCACACCAACCATGATGTTGACGTGATCATCACCGAACAGGGTTATGCCGACCTGCGTGGTCTGGCGCCACGCCAGGCTGCCGAGGCCATTATCGAAAACTGCATGCACCCAAGCTACAAGCAGCAGGCGCGTGACTATTTCGAAGCCGCCAAAGAGCAGCGCGGCGGTCACACCCCGCATCTGCTGGACAAGGCCTTCTCCTGGCACATCAACCTGGCAGAAAAAGGCACCATGAAACTGGGCTGATGCAGGCAGGGTATGGCTGAAAACCAAAAGGGCTTCCACCAGGAAGCCCTTTTTTGTGGTTGCAGTTGGCTGGCCCTTTACAAGCAAAAATCAGCCGCTATAATGGCGCACACTGCCGGTATAGCTCAGCAGGTAGAGCAACTGACTTGTAATCAGTAGGTCCCGCGTTCGATTCGTGGTGCCGGCACCAGTTTAAACCCCAAGCACATGTTGCTTGGGGTTTTTTGTTTTGGGCGCAAAAGTGGAAGCGGCTGTAACACGTTGTGGCCGCAATGGGCAGAGGCCGGCGGCAGTGGTTGTAAGCTGCCGCTGCCTGCTTTTAGAACAGGTCGAACAGGTTGTCTTGTGGTGTGGCCGGGATGCCGCGTGACCTGCGTTCATCTTCCGGGTTGTACAGGCTGTCGGTGCCGGGCAGATTAAAGTCTTCAGCCGGTGGTGTGTCTTCGTTTCTGAAGAGCTCGAAGTAGCTTTCATCGCCGTCTGCGTCGCTCTGTTGGCCGTTGTTGCGGTTGATCCTTAGTACGCTCATGCCGCCCGGATCAGGCTGATTGCTTTCTGCGGTTCCCTTGAGTGCAGGGGTCATGTAGTCGACCCAGATAGGCAGGGCGATGGTTCCGCCAAACTCGCGCCGGCCCAGGGATTCCGGCTGGTCAAAGCCGGCCCAGACGGTAGTGAGCAGGCTGTAGTTGTAGCCGATAAACCAGCTGTCAATCGAGTCGTTGGTGGTGCCGGTCTTGCCGGCCAGATCCTGGCGGCCGAGGGTTCGTGCCTTGCCGGCAGTACCGCGGCGGATGACGTCCTTGAGCATGTCGGTCATCAGGAAGGCGGTACGTTTGTCGATGACCGGTTCGGCGGCCGGCACTTCATGGCTGCCAGCAGGCTGGTTGGCGAGCTGCTGCAGGGCATGTGGGGTACGGGCGGGGTTGGCCTGGTAGAGGATTTCGCCGTCACGGTTGGTTATTTTTTCAATGATGTACGGCTCTACTTTGTAGCCGCCATTGGCAAATACTGCCCAGGCAGTGGTCAGGTCCATCGGCACCAGGGTGGCTGAGCCCAGTGCCAATGACAGGTTGGGTGGCAGGCTGTCTTTGCCCAGGCCAAACTGGCTGATGTAGTTGCGGGCATAGGGGATGCCGATGTCCTGCAGCAGGCGGATGGAAACCAGGTTGCGCGAGCGGTACAGGCCTTCGCGCATGCTGATGGGGCCAAGGAAGGTGCCGTCCGAATTTTTGGGGCGCCAGACCTCTTTCATGCCGGCCTCGAATACTTCAAGAGGGGCGTCGTTGATCAGGGTGGCAGGAGTGTAGCCGGCATCCAGTGCGGCGCTATACACAAAAGGCTTGAAGCTGGAGCCGGGCTGGCGTTGCGCCTGGGTGGCACGGTTGTAGTGGCTTTGGTCAAATGACAGGCCGCCAACGAGGGCCTTGATGGAGCCATCATGCGGATCCATGGAAATCAGTGCCGCCTGGATTCTCGGTATTTGGGAAAATTGAAGCTGGTCCTGTTCATTGCGGCGGACACGTACCAGGTCTCCGACCTTGACTACGGCAGCGGGAGATTTGGGCCAGGCGCCCTGGGCCGAGTTGTTGAGGAAGGGGCGGGCCCACTTCATGCTGTCCCAGCTGACGGCGTCTTCCGTGCCGTCGGCCAGCATTACAAAAATGCGCGTGTTTTCAATGGCAGTGACTATGGCCGGCTGAAAGGATTCGATGCGGCGGGTTTGCTGCAAGGTTGGCAGCCACTGGTCACGCTGCGGGATTTGGGCTTCAGGGCCCCGATAGCCGTGGTTTCGATCATAATTGACAAGACCTTCCAGTACCGCCTGCTGGGCCATCGACTGTAATTGTGAGGGTACCGTAGTGGTGACATTCAGACCGGCGGTATAGGCTTCGCTGCCAAACCGGCTGACCATTTCCAGGCGTGCCATTTCCGCTATATAGGGAGCATGGACGTCAGGGCTGGTGATATGCAGGCGGGCATCCATGGGTTCCTGGATGGCCTGTTGGTAACGTTGCTGGTCAATGTGCCCCAGTTTGAGCATGCGCCCCAGAATCCAGTCGCGGCGCTCCATGCTGCGGGAGGGGTTGGCGATCGGGTTGTAGCGCGAGGGCGCTTTGGGCAGTCCGGCAATCATCGCCATCTGGGCCAGGGTCAGCTCCTGCATGGACTTGCCGTAATAGACGTTGGCGGCCGCTTCAATGCCGTAAGCACGGTTGCCCAGATAGATTTTGTTGACGTACAGCTCAAGTATTTCGTTTTTGCCCAGTTCACGTTCGATTTGCAGCGCCAGCAGGATTTCATTGGCCTTGCGGGAAAAGCTGCGCTCACTGGTCAGGAAAAAGTTTTTGGCCACCTGCATGGTGATGGTACTGCCGCCGGTCTGGATTTTGCCGCTCTTGACCAGCTGGCCGCCGGCCCGCAGCAGGCTGCCGGGGTCAACACCATGGTGTTTGGTGAAATTGTCGTCTTCTGCTGACAGCAAAGCATTGATAAAATCAGCAGGCACGTCATCGAAGCGGATGGGGGTGCGACGAACCTCGCCAAACTCCTCGATCAGCAGCCCATCCTGGCTGAAAACCTTGAGCGGCATTTGCAGTTCCATGTGGCGCAAGGCTTCAACCGAGGGGAGTGAAGGGCTCAAATAGAGCCAGGCGCCGGACAAAATGAGGAACGTTCCACAAATTAGTGCAATGGCCAGCGCCAGAGCAGTTTTTATGACGAGCATCAAGGCGAGATGATTCCCAAGATAAATGAATGAGTTATAAAGTTGATAGGGGGGAATTCCCCGCCGGGAGCACATTATAAGCGCTTTTTTTGCCCGGAAGCCATTTGCGCTCAGGGCAAGAGTGGTATTTAATGTGGAAAACCATAAAACGTCTGTAAGTGACGGATGCTGATAGGGATTCGCTTGTGCTAAGCCTCTTCAAGAAGAAAGCAGATACATTGCTGGGGATTGATATCAGTTCAACCTCGGTCAAACTCATTGAGCTCAGCCGCTCGGGTGGGCGTTTTCGGGTTGAGGCCTTTGCGGTCGAGCCGTTGCCGGTGAACGCCATTGTCGAGAAAAACATCGCCGAGCTGGAAGTGGTCGGGCAGGTGATTTCCAGGCTGGTGGCCAAGTCGCGCAGTTCGTGCAAGGAGGCTGCGGTAGCGGTTTCCGGTTCGGCGGTGATTACTAAACAGATCCTGATGGAACGCGGCCTGACCGACGAGGAACTGGAAGTGCAGCTCAAAATCGAAGCTGACCAGTACATTCCGTACCCGATCGACGAAGTGGCGATCGACTTTGAAGTGCTGGGCCCATCCTCTACCCCTGACCGAGACATTGTGCTGCTGGCTGCCTGCCGGGAGGGCTGGGTGCGCTGGCCAGAACTAATCCAGCGCCTGGGCCGCGAGCGGCTGACCGTGGGCCTGGCTGCAGGGGCATTTGTTGTTGCTTGCCTGATGGTTTGGCCCGGTTTCGCCGATGGCG
>CAZMLX010000001.1:29127-40350 GCA_964567275.1 uncultured Thiopseudomonas sp.
GCTGCTGGCTGCCTGCCGCCGGGAAAACGTCGAAATCCGCGAGGCGGCACTGGCGCTGGCCGGTCTCAAGGCCAAAGTGGTCGAAGTGGAGGCCTATGCGCTGGAACGCGCCTACACGCTGGTTGCTGACCAGTTGGCCGCAGAGGCGGGGCAAGAACTGACGGTTGCCATTGTGGACATTGGCGCCACCATGATGACGTTGAGCGTGATGCACAAGGGTGAAACGGTGTATACCCGCGAGCAGATGTTTGGTGGCAAGCAGCTGACCGACGAAATCCAGCGTCGTTACGGCTTGACCTATGAAGAGGCCGGGCTTGCCAAAAAACGTGGTGGATTGCCTGACGATTACGAGCAGGAAGTGCTGGAACCGTTCAAGGACACCGTCGCCCAGCAGATTTCCCGTGCCCTGCAGTTCTTTTTTGCGACCGGGCAACACTCAGAAGTTGATTGCATTTTGCTGGCTGGTGGCACTTCAGCCATTGCCGGGCTGGAACAACTGGTTCAGCAGCGCATTGGCACACCAACACTGATTGCCAACCCCTTTGTCAACATGACGCTGGACTCGCGCGTCAGCGTTGAGGCGCTGACCAGTGATGCGCCCTCCCTGATGATCGCTTGCGGCTTGGCAATGAGGAGCTTCGACTAATGGCACGTATCAACCTTTTGCCCTGGCGTGAACAGCTCAGGGAAAAACGCAAGCAGCAGTTTATTGTCACTCTGGTTGGAATGCTGCTGCTGGGAGCGGCACTGGTTTACCTGGCTGACCAGGTATTCAATAGTCTGATAGAACAGCAAAACAGCCGTAACGCCTATATTCAGACACATATCAGGACACTGGATGAGCGGATCAAGGAAATTAATGACCTCAAGCGCAAGCGCCAGGAGCTGATTGACCGTACCCGAATCATCCAGGACTTGCAGGGTAACCGGCCAACGGTGTCACGGGTGTTCGACCAGATGGTCCGCACCTTGCCGGAAGGGGTTTACTTTACGGCGATGAAAATGACCGGCAAGCACATCAGTGTTGAAGGGGCGGCCGAAACCAACAACCTGATTTCCAGCCTGATGCGCCGTCAGGATGCATCCGACTGGTTGACCGGCCCAAATTTGGCCGAGGTCAAGGCGATGGAAGGTTCGGTTGATGATCAGGCCAGCCGTTTCAAACTTACGGTTCAGCAAACCCAGCCGGCTGAGGCTGCAGGACAAGGAGCCAGCCAATGAGCCTGAAAGAATCGTTTCAGAAACTGAATGAAATCGATTTTAATGATCTTGATTTCAATAACGTGGGTGCCTGGCCGGCGCCGATACGGGTTATTGCCTGTGCCCTGGTGCTGATTCTGGTGCTGGTGGCGGGCTACTTTTTGCATGTGACCGATCTGCAGGACGAGCTGGGTCGCAAACAGCATGAGGAAGTGGCACTCAAAGAGCAGTTTGAGTCGAAAGTACGCCAGTCGGCCAACCTTGAAGCCTATAAAGAGCAGATGGTGCTGATGGAAAGCTCCTTTGAAAATCTGCTCAAGCAGCTGCCCAGTGATACCGAAGTTCCCGGTTTGCTGGAAGACATTACCAGTGCCGGGCTGGATTCCGGGCTGGAATTTGAAGAAATCCGGCTGTTGCCGGAAGTGGTTCAGCAGTTCTATATCGAACTGCCGATCCAGGTCAAAGTCCAGGGTGGTTACCATGAGCTGGCCACCTTTGTCAGTGCTGTTGCCAGTATGCCGCGTATTGTTACCCTGCACGACTTTCAGATTGAGCCCCAAAAAGATGGCAACGCATCACGCTTGGCCATGGATATTCAGGTGAAGACTTACCGGTACAATGATCAGGAGGGTGCCAAATGAGGACCATCACAGGTTGCTGCGTACTGGCGGCCCTGGTCGCCGGCCTGAGCGGGTGTGACAGTGGCGGCCACGCAGATCTTGATGCCTATATGGCAGAAGTGCGCAGCCGTCCGGCTGGCCGCATCGAGCCCATGCCAAAAGATGTGGTCTATGAGCCTTTCACTTACCGGGCGTCCAGCCTGCGCAGTCCGTTTCAGCCACCGGTACGGCTGGAACAGGCCCAGAAAGAACGGGGCCGTACCGATGTCAAACCGGATGAAACCCGGGTAAAAGAGTTTCTTGAAGGATTCAGCATCGAGTCCTTTACCATGGTGGGTACCCTTGCCAACAGCAAGGAAGGTTCCTATGCCCTGGTTCAGGGCGGGGATGGCGTGCACCGGGTACGGGTGGGAGACTATCTGGGACGCAACCATGGCCGGATCATGGCGATTAGCGCCGGCTCCATCGAGATTCTGGAGCTGGTTCCCGATGGTGAGGGGGGCTGGATTGAGCGCCCCAGAACACTGGTGCTGAAAGAGCGCTCATAGGGCCTGAACATGATTACTATTCTAGACAAGCAACGGAACTGGAAAATGAAAAGCAAAATGACGATGCGTGCCCTGGCATGTGCTTTGGTATTTGCCATACCAGGCCTGCAGGCGGCAGACCTGAACGCAATTGATGTGGCGACCCTGCCGGGCGATAAAATTGAGCTGAAGCTCGCTTTTGACGAGCCCATTACCCAGCCCAAGGGCTACACCATTGAGCAGCCGGCCCGCATTGCCATCGACTTGCCGGGTGTCAGCAGCAGCCTGAAAAACAAGCATCAGGAGCTGGGCAACGGCAATGCCCGAAGCGTGACGGTGGTTGAAGCCCAGCAGCGCACCCGGGTCATCATCAACCTGACTACCCTGACCGGCTATAACACCCGGGTGGATGGCAACAATCTGTATGTGGTGGTGGGTGATGGTGTCAGTGGCAACCAGGCTGCGGCGCCTGCGCAAGTGGTCAAGCCACAAAAAGCAGCCTCCAACCGTAGTATCAAAAATATTGATTTCCAGCGTGGCCAGCAGGGCGAAGGCAATGTGGTCATCGAACTGGGTGACACAGCCAGCAGCCCGGACATCCAGGAGCGGGGCGGCAAAATTCATGTGAATTTTTCCCGTACCAGCCTGCCGGATGACCTGCGGGTCCGTCTGGACGTGACCGACTTTGCCACACCGGTCAGTTATGTCAGCGCTACTGAAAAAGCAGGTTCCGCTGCCATTGTGATCGAGCCCAAGGGCAACTACGACTATCTGGCGTATCAGACTGACAACAAGCTGACCATCAGCGTCAAGCCGATGACCAAGGCCGAACAGGAAAAGCGTGATGCAGACCGCTTTGCCTACACTGGCGAGAAGCTGTCACTCAACTTCCAGGATATTGACGTGCGTTCGGTGCTGCAGCTGATTGCCGACTTTACCGATTTGAACCTGGTTGCCAGTGACACTGTACAGGGCAACATTACCCTGCGCTTGCAAAGTGTACCCTGGGACCAGGCACTTGATCTGGTGCTGAAAACCAAAGGTCTGGACCAGCGCAAAATCGGCAATGTACTGCTGGTGGCACCGGCTGACGAAATTGCTGCCCGTGAGCGGCAGGAGCTGGAAACCCAGCAGCAGATGGCCGAGCTGGCCCCGCTGCGCCGTGAGCTGATTCAGGTCAACTACGCCAAAGCAGACGATATTAAGAAGCTGTTTTCAGAGGTGATGAATGGTCTGGGTGCTCAGAAAGGAGACGAGGAGCGTGGTTCGATAACCGTTGATGTGCGTACCAACAGCATCATCGCCTATCAGACCCAGGAACGTCTTGAAGAGTTGCGTCGTATTGTTGCCCAGCTCGACATTCCGGTGCGCCAGGTAATGATTGAAGCCCGCATTGTTGAAGTCAACGAAGACTATAACAAGGAGCTGGGTGTGCAGTGGGGTGCGCAATTCAGTCGCAGCAGCGGCCGCTGGAGCAGCGGTGGCGGCGGTCTGGGTGGCAGCAACTTTGTTGACCTTGGCGTGAATGGTGCCACCTCCGGTATTGGTATCGGTTTCATGAGCAACCATGCACTGCTGGACCTGCAGCTGTCGGCGATGGAAAAAACCGGTAACGGTAAAATTGTATCCCAGCCAAAGGTGGTGACCTCCGACAAGGAAACGGCCAAAATCCTGAAAGGTGCCGAAGTGCCCTACCAGGAAGCCAGCTCCAGTGGCTCCACCAGTACTTCGTTCAAGGAAGCGGCGTTGTCGTTGGAAGTGACCCCGCAGATTACTCCGGACAACCGGATCATCATGGAGGTCAAGGTCACCAAGGATGAACCCGACTATGCCAACGAGCTGAACGGTGTTCCGCCGATCAAGAAAAATGAAGTCAACGCCAATATTCTGGTGTCAGACGGCGAAACCTCAGTCATTGGTGGCGTGTTCTCCGAGCAGCTGCAGACGTCCCGTTCCCAGGTTCCCGGCTTGGGCCGGATCCCGGTAGTTGGCCGCCTGTTCCGTCACGAGCTGACTACGACCAACAAAACCGAGCTGTTGATTTTTATCACACCACGCATCCTTAATGATCAGGCTGTTGCCAACTTTTAATGGCTAAAAGCAATTTGACACTGGTCGGGCCGATGGGCGCTGGCAAAAGCACCATCGGCCGTTTGCTGGCACGCGAGCTGGGTTTGAGTTTCAAAGACTCGGACAAAGAAGTTGAAGAGCGCACTGGCGCCAGCATCCCCCTGATCTTTGATCTGGAAGGTGAGCAGGGTTTTCGTGACCGTGAACAACAAGCCATTGCCGAGCTGGTAACCGGTGACAACCTGGTACTGGCGACCGGTGGTGGTGCGGTACTGCGCGAGGCCAACCGTCAGGCACTGGCTGAAAACAGCCTGGTCATTTACCTGCATGCTTCGGTAGATCACCAGCTGGCCCGCACGGCACGTGATCGTAACCGGCCGTTGTTGCAAACGGATAATCCGCGGCAGGTGCTGGAAAACTTGCTGGCGATTCGTGATCCGCTCTATCGGGAAATAGCCGATATCATTATGGAAACAGATACCCGACCGCCCAGAGTGGTGGTGCAAGAGCTGCTGGAACAGATTGAAAGCTTCCGGTAGTCCCTGATCCAACCGGGTAGCAGTTGCTACCCGGTTTTTTTTATTGGTGAAATTCATGCGAACTCTGACAGTAGACCTGGGTGAGCGCAGCTACCCCATTTACATTGGTGAAGGCTTGCTCGACAACGGCGCCTTGTTGGATGCACATATTGTCGGCAGCCGGGTGGCAGTGGTCAGCAATACCACGGTAGCCCCCCTGTACATGACACAACTGCGAACCGGGCTGGGTGAGCGGCTGGTGACTGAAATTGAGCTGCCCGATGGCGAGGAACATAAAAACTGGAACACGCTGCAGCGCATTTTTGATGCCTTGCTGGAAGAACGGCATGACCGCAAAACGACCCTGATTGCCCTGGGTGGCGGCGTGGTAGGTGACATGACCGGTTTTGCTGCGGCTTGTTATCAGCGTGGTGTACGTTTTATCCAGGTACCCACCACCCTGTTGTCCCAGGTCGACTCTTCGGTGGGTGGCAAGACCGGAATCAACCACCCGCTGGGCAAAAACATGATAGGCGCCTTTTATCAGCCTGAAGCAGTGTTCATTGATACCTCAACGTTAAAAACCTTGCCGCCACGCGAGTTGTCGGCCGGCATGGCCGAAGTCATCAAGTACGGTCTGATTGGTGATTCAGAATTTCTGCAGTGGCTCGAACAGAATATGACGCCACTGATGGCGCTTGAGCCTGATGTGCTGGCCGAAGCGGTTGAACGTTCCTGTGCCGCCAAGGCCGCCGTGGTCGCTGCGGATGAGAAAGAGTTGGGCCTGCGGGCCATTCTTAACCTTGGTCATACGTTTGGCCATGCCATCGAAACGGCCCAGGGCTATGGCAACTGGCTGCATGGCGAAGCCGTGGCCACCGGCATGGTGATGGCCATGCAGATGTCACATGTGCTGGGATGGGTTGACCGGCCGGCCCTGAAACGGGCGGTCGCCCTGTTGCAGGCAGCCGGTTTGCCGGTGGTGCCGCCTGCCAGCATGACCGCAGCAGAATTTCTTACCCATATGGCGGTGGACAAAAAAGCGCTGGATGGACAGGTACGTCTGGTGTTGCCGCGTGCGCGGCAAACAGCCGTGGTCACGGCTGATTACCCGCAGGCAGTGCTGCAGCAAGTGCTTGAAACTGATTATGTTGCCCTGGTTGAAGCGCTGGGCAAGGAGTAAAACGCATGCATGCTTTGCAGGATGATCCTGATTTTTTGGCATATTACGGCTTTAGCCATGACCCTTTTGCGGCGGGTGGGGCCGGCTTTCAGTTTTTCAAACCGAAACGCCGCGAAGTGCTTGAGCAGCTGATCCACTTTTCCCGCTACAGCCAGCTGGCGCTGCTGGTGACCGGTCCCAGGGGGGCGGGCAAAACGGTGTTGCGCCATGCGCTGGCGGCAGGCGCCAAGGCGACTGCGGTCAATGTGGTGGTGCCTGCCAGCCGCAACAATGATGCCGGTGGCATCCTGCAGTTGCTGGCCAGTGTATTGGGCAATGTGCCTGCTGATGTGATCAGTGCGCTGGCAGCGATTGAGCAGCAGGCGCTGGCCGGCAAGGATGTGCATATCCTGATTGATGATGCGCAGCTGCTGGATCCTTCGGCGGTACAGCTGCTGCAACGCCTGGCGCAGGGCAATGGTGTGGCTCGGGCCAAGGTTTTCCTGTTTGCCGAGTCTTCCATTCTGTCAATGTTGCAGGCGTTGGCGGATGAAGGGCATGTACTGGATTACCATCAGGTTGAACTTGAGCCCTGGGATGTGGATGAATCGCAACAGTATCTGCAGCAACGCCTGGTTGCGGCAGGTGCCGGACTGGATGTGTTCACCGATCAGGAACTGAACCGTGTGCTGGATGAGGCCGGTGGCTGGCCGGGTGCCCTGAACCAGCAGTCACGGGAGGCACTGATTGCACGGATCAATAGCCGTAACCGGCCGGCAGTGTCACAGCCGGCAAGGCCGGTATTGCCGTATCGCCACCTGGCCGCACTGGCAATACTGGCTGTTGCGCTGGTTGGCCTGTGGTATTGGGGCGACAGCCCAAAAACGGATGCGGTCGGCACAGTCGCTGAAGAAGTGCAGTTGGCACCGGACGTGGTACGTCAGGCTGCTTCGGCACCGGTGGTCGAAGAGCCGGGGCGTCCGGTTGAGCGTATTGCACTGGCCTTGCCTGAGCAGGTGGTTGAGAAGGCTGATGCACCCTTGATCAGGCCGCCACAGCCGGAAACGGCGCCTGCTGTACCGCAGCAGCCGGTCAGCAGCCAGCTACCTGCCGGGGTCGCAGTCGTGGAAAAACCGGCGGTTGTTGAGCCGGTCCCTGTTGCCGCCCCGGTGCGCCAGCCGGTGCCGGTGGCCCAGCCACCCGCCGCACGCCCTGAACCGGCGCCCAGGGTTGAGGCCGCAGTGGCTGCCCGTCAGGCTGCTGTCAGCGGCCAGGGCTGGTATCAGGCCCAGCCGGCCGCCAAACTGACCTTGCAAGTCTTTGCCACTTCCAGTGAAAGCAAGGCCCGCAACTTTGTACAAACTCGTGGCGGAGCATACCGCTATTACCGCAAGCAGCATCAGGGCCAGCCCTTGTATGTGGTTACGCACGGTCTGTATGACGACCGCAATGCGGCACTGGCGGCCGAGGCCCGTTTGCCGCAGGAGCTGCGCAAGAACAAGCCCTGGCCCAAGAGCCTGGGCAGTATCCAGCAGGAAATCCGGTAAACCGGCAAACCATAAAAAACCTCCCGAGGGAGGTTTTTTATTGGGTTATTGGCTGGCGGCCATCTGGTAAGCCGTGACCAGGGCAATTTGCAGGCTGCCGGTGTCGATGTTGCCGGTGCCTGCCAGGTCGAGGGCGGTGCCATGGTCCACCGAGGTACGGATAATCGGCATGCCCAGTGTGATGTTGACTGCAGCGCCGAAGCCTTTGTGCTTGAGTACCGGCAGACCCTGGTCATGATACATGGCCAGCACGGCATCGCAGTGTTTCAGGTTCATGGGGGTGAACAGGGTGTCGGCCGGTAGCGGACCGGTCAGCTGCATGCCCTGGCTGCGCAAACGTTCCAGTACCGGAATGATGGTGTCCAGTTCCTCGCGGCCCAGATGGCCGTCTTCGCCGGCATGGGGGTTGAGGCCACATACCAGGATTTGTGGTTGCTGGATGCCGAATTTTTCTCTCAGGTCCTGATGCAGAATCTGCAGCACATTTTCCAGCCGCTCGGGAGTGATGGCGGCTGCCACTTCGGATAGTGGCAGATGAGTGGTGGCCAACGCCACGCGCAGGCCATGAGTCGCCAGCATCATCACTACCCGGGGGGAGCCGGTCAGTTGTTGCAGGAATTCGGTGTGGCCGGAGAAGGGGACACCGGACTGGTTGATGATGCCCTTGTGCACGGGTGCGGTGATCATGGCGCTAAAGTGGCCATCCAGGCAGCCCTGGCCGGCCCGGGTCAGGGTCTCCAGCACATGACCGGCGTTGCGTACATTCAGCTGGCCCGGCGTTACCGGAGCGGCTAGCGGGGTATCCCACACATAAACGCTGCCAGCCGGTGCCGGTTGTTCGGGCAGACTGTCCGGATTGACGGGCTGCACCTCCAGACCAAGCTGCAGGGCACAGGCACGCTCGCGCAGCATGTCGGCGTTGCTGATGACAATGACCGGGTAGGGCTGGGGCTCTTGTGCCAGCATGATGCAGAGGTCAGGGCCAATACCGGCCGGTTCGCCGGGCGTCAGGGCAAAGCGCAAGGTCATGATTGCTTGATCTCCACGTAGGCTTCGTCCCTGATTTCTTTGAGCCAGAGTTGCAGTTCTTCTTCAAATTTGCGGTTGTGCAACAGGTTGAGTGCCTGTTGCTCGCGGCTTTCCTGGCTGCTGTCGGTCATTCTGCGATCCAGCACCTGCAGGATGTGCCAGCCAAACTGGGTGGCAAACGGGCGGGACAGGTTGCCAATGGCAGTGGCGGCCATGGTTTCACGGAATTCGGGAACCAGGCTTTGTGGGCTGATCCAGTCCAGTTCGCCACCATTGCGGGCCGAGCCGGGGTCTTCAGAAAACTGGCGGGCGAGGGTGGCGAAGTCTTCGCCGTCCTGTAGCCGCTGATACAGTCGGCGGGCCAGTTGCTCGGCCGCTTCCAGGCTGCGAATTTCGCTGGGTTTGATCAGGATGTGGCGTACCCGCACTTCTTCTTTATAAGCCAGGGCATCACCGCCGTCCTTGTCCAGCAGTTTAAGCAAAATGATGCCGCCGGGCGTACGTACCGGTTCGGAAACATCACCGGGCTCCATGTCGCCCAGCATGCTGTCAAAGGGAGGCGGCAGCTGGGCCGCCTTGCGCCAGCCCATGTCGCCGCCCTCGAGGGCATTGTCACTGGCCGAATAGCGGACAGCCAGCTTTTGAAAGTCTTCGCCTTTGGCCAGCCGTTGCTGGACTTCTTCCACGGTCTTGCGGGCCTGCTGCAGTTCGTCGCTGTCAGGGTTGTCCGCCAGCGGAATCAAAATATTGGCCAGGTGAAAGTCTTCAGCCAGTTGCATTTGGCCCAGCGTTGAGTTGAGGAAGTTGCGGACTTCCTGCTCGGTCACTTCAATGCGGTCACTGACCCGGTACTGGCGCACCCGGTTCAGGGTCAGCTCCTGGCGGATTTGCTCGCGTACGCTGGCTGTGCTCAAGTCGCTGTCTTCGGCCAGGGCGGCAAGAAAGCGCTGGCTGTCCAGGCCATTGTTGCGTGCCAGTTCGGCAATGGAGTCGTTCAGCTCTTCGTCGCCGATACGGATGCCGGAGCGGTCGGCGATTTGCAATTGCAGCTCGTCGATGATCAGGCGGTCGATTACTTGCTGGCGCAGGATGTCATCCGGTGGCAGTTCGGCACCCCGTTTGCGGATGGTAGTGCGCACTTCGTCAAGCCGGCGGTCGACCTGGCTTTGCATGATGATGCCGTCGTCCACGATGACGGCAATGCGATCCAGCGGCTGTACAGCAGCAAGGGTGGTGGTGCTGGACAGGGCCAGCGCCAGCAGCAGGGGTTTCAGGGGATTAATAGCCATGTTCTTCACGTCGCTGATAGCCGGGAATGCCTTCATCAAGGAAGGAGCCTACTTTGTTGCCGGTAACGCCACCAAGCCCCTTGAGGACGACCTGGAGGAAGATGCCGCGGTCGGGCCGGCGGTTGTCTTCCGGAGACTGGGTACGTTCGTCATAGTCGACCCAGTAACGCTGGATCAGGCGTACTTTCCAGCAGCAGTTATTGTACTCAAAGCCGCCAAAGGCCTCCAGGGTGCGGCTGCGGTTGTAGTCGAACTGCCAGCGGCCAATGGCGCTCCAGCGTTCAAATACCGGCCACATAAAGGAGGTGTCGGTTTGTTCAACTTTGTAGAAGTCCTTGTAGACCTTGCCGCTGGTTGGGTTGGTGTAATCTTTGCCGCCAGTGACGTAACGACCGAGGGTTTCATCAAAGAACACGCCATCGTTGCGGTAACGGTAACCCAGGTTGAAAATGCGGTTGGGACGGGCGTCATCCTGGTAGTTGAACATCAGGCTGCCGGTGCGGGTGCTGTGGCTTTCCGGGTCCCAGGCGTAATCTGCGGTCAGGCGCCAGTCACGGTTGAAGCGCAGCATGTATTGCAAGGCGTAGGGCGAACGGCTGGTGGTATTGCGGTCGCTGGCTTTGTACTCGTTCTTGTCGGTGGCCGACAGCATCACCTTGCGGTCGGACAAGTAGTAAGCCTGGCCAATGGCGGCCCGTTGACGCTCAAAGCCGGTGTCTTCCAGCCAGCGCCAGGTCAGGCCCAGCGAGATCTGGTTGGCATCGCCAATGCGGTCGCGGCCGGTAAAACGGTTGTCACGCCACAGGCTGGAGTAGGTGAACGAGCTTTCGCTGGTATCAAACAGCGGAATGTCGCGCTGGTCTTCGAAGGGCACGTACAGGTAGAACAGCCGGGGTTCCAGGGTTTGGGTATAGCCTTTGCCAAACAGCTGGGTGGGGCGGTCGAAGTACAGGCCGCTGTCAACGCTGTAAATGGGCAGGCTGCGGCTGGGCGATTTCTTGAATGAACCGGCAAGGCCTGCTTTGCCCTTGCTGTCCAGCTCAAGGTCGTAGCGGGTATAGGCGTATTTGACCGAAGGCTTGAGGAAGCCCCAGCTCCAGTTCATGGGCAGGCTGGCCAGGCGGCCCCAAGTGCTGGACAGCAGCAGCAGCCGCTGCCTCTGCCGCCGCGCGGGCCCACGCCTCTGCCGTTCCCGCGACGCCAGCCGCAGCCGATCACGCAGGCGTCAGGGCAGCGCCAGCCGCAGACTCCTATTCGGCAG
>CAZMLX010000001.1:40360-52627 GCA_964567275.1 uncultured Thiopseudomonas sp.
GTGCAGGCGGTTGCCTTCGGCCCGGTCAAGCCCTGTCAGGTAGGTGTCGCGCCATGGCTGGATTTCACCATCACGGCCAGTGAAGTCTCCGCTTTTCAACGAACGCTCAAAGCGTACCATTTCGGTTTTGTAGCTGAGCTGCAGGCCGCTCCACTCGCCGGGAATCCGGCCGTCGAGGGTCAGCTGCGGCAGCTTGTTGTAGGGGGTGATCTCGGTCACATTGGCCCGTTCGTAGGCATGCAGGTTCAGGCCTGCACGGTAGCTGTCGCCCCGCCAGCGCAGGCTGGCACGCTGGTCAACGGTGGTGTCGGAGCTGTCGCGGATATTGGATGACAGGTCCTGGAAGTAATAGGGGTCGCTCAGATCGGTGTAGTCAACGCTGGCCAGCAGGCGTTCGTTGAAACCGTGCTGGTGCTGCCAGTTGACCATCCAGCGGTCCTGTTTGTAACCGGACTGGCGCTTGCGTTCTTTTTCCTGGTCGCTGCCCATCCAGGCGCCGCCGACCTGGCCTTCGCTGTTGCGGGTCAGGTAGCGGAACTCGCCCTCGCTGAGCAGGCCACGGTTGCTCATGTAGTTGGGGTAGAGGGTGGCATCCATGTGTGGCGCCAGGTTGATGTAGTAAGGCGTGGTCAGGTCCACTCCCTTGCGGCGACTGTAGCTGATGCTCGGCGGCAGGAAGCCGGACTGGCGACGGTCATCAATGGGGAAGTAAATGTAGGGTGTATAGAACACCGGGATATTTTTGACCCTCAGGGTGACGTTGGTGGCGCTGCCAAACCCGGTTTCAGGATTGAGGGTGATGTTGTTGCTTTGCAGGTGCCAGTCGTCGCGGCCGGGGGCGCAGCTGGTGTAGCTGCCGTTTTTCAGGCGGACAATGCCTTCTTCCTGGCGCTTGATGTAGCTGGCCTGGCCACGGGTCTGCATGCTATGGACAACGTATTCGGCGTTGTCGATCTGGGCTTCACCGCTGTCGAGCTGGATGTGGGCATGGTCGCCGACAATCAGCATGTCGCGGTCACGCAGGCGGACATTGCCGTCCAGTTGGCCCAGGTTGGCCAGTTGGTCGAGCTGGGCGCTGTCGCTTTCAAATTGCAGGCTGGACTGGCGCATGATGACATCGCCCAGCAGCGTGGTAGTTTTTTCCTGCTGGTTGTAGGACGAGCGGTCGGCGCTGGCGAAAATGGGCGCCTGGTTGAAGGGTGTATCGTCGTCCTTGCCCAGCCGGGCCGGCTCGATATAGGCGCCGGAACAGTAGGGGGCAATTTCGGCCAGTTGTTCGTCGCTCAGCAGTTCCCGGGGTGTCCAGTCAAGACGGGAACCGGTGGCAATGGCTGGACGCTTGCTGCCGGTATCCGGCTGGCCGGCAACGCTGGCAGCCGGCTTGGCGGCGGGCTGGACAGCAGCTTCGGGCCGGGGGGCGACCCGTTGGCGGTCTTCGCTGACGCAAAGCCATTGACCGTTGGCGCCAACGCTACAGCTGTGTTCGGTCCCGGCCTGGACCTGGCCGGTCAGGACTGGCAGGGCACATAAAATGCCGGCTGCCAGAAGATGTGGCTTGAAAGGTGAGGAAAGCGGGGTGGTCATGGTGTCAGCGTCCGTACGGATTGTAAGCTGCGAACTGAAAAGGTCCGGCATGGCTCGAATGCGGGGAAAAGATAAGCGATAATAATGCATGACCCGTTTAACAGCCAGCATCCTTTGGAGAAAACCCTATGCCCACACCTGTGGAAACCGTGACAGATCAGCGCCAGCAAGCCCTGCAACACTGGTTTTCCGGCTGTCAGCAGCAGCTGGCCCGACGTTTGCCGGTGGCGGATGTGACAGCTTTTCCTTTGCGGGGCGCCGGCAGTGATGCCAGTTTTCGCCGGTATTTTCGTTGGAGCGATGGCCGGGTGCGGCTGGTGCTGATGGATGCGCCACCACCCCGGGAGGACTGCCGTCCCTTTGTGAAGATGGCCCGGTTGCTGGCGTCTGGCGGGCTGAATGTGCCGGAGATTTTGGCGCAAGACCTTGAACAGGGTTTTTTGGTGCTGTCGGATCTGGGTGATCAGACCTGGCTGGAAATATTGAATCCGGACAATGCCGATGAACTGTTTGGACGTGCGCTGGACACGCTGGTGCAGCTGCAGGCTATTGATGCCGGCCAGGCAGGGCTGGCGCAGTATGACGAGGCGTTGTTGCGGCGGGAGTTGCAGCTGTTTCCTGACTGGTATGTGCAGCATGAGCTGGGCCTCAGCTTGACGCCACAGCAGCAACAGGACTGGCAGCAGGGTAGCGAGTTGCTGATTGAGGCGGCACTGGCCCAGTCGCAGGTGCTGGTGCACCGGGACTACATGCCTCGCAACCTGATGCTGTCCAGCCCCAACCCCGGCGTGCTTGATTTTCAGGATGCGGTGATTGGTCCGGTCAGCTATGACGTGATCAGCCTGTTCAAGGATGCATTCATCAGCTGGCCGGAACCGCAGGTACAAGGCTGGCTGCTGGCGTATTTGCACAAGGCCCGGGCGGCGGGCCTGCCGGTACCCTCAGAGGATGCCCGCTTCTTGCGCGACTGTGACTGGATGGGGTTGCAGCGGCATTTGAAAGTGATGGGTATCTTTGCCCGTATCTGTCATCGCGATGGCAAGCCCCGCTATGTGCAGGATGTGCCCAGATTTTTAGGCTATATCCGGCCGGTGCTGGAGCGTTATCCCGAACTGGCACCGCTTAAACGTTTGCTGGACAGTTTGCCGCTACCGGATGCTGCGCAATGAAGGCGATGATTCTGGCGGCCGGCAAGGGCGAGCGCATGCGGCCGCTGACCCTGCATACGCCCAAGCCGTTGCTGCCGGTGGCTGGCAAGGCGTTGATTGAACACCATATTGACAAGCTGGTAGCGGCCGGCTGCACGGAGCTGGTGATCAATCACGCCTGGTTGGGAGCGCAAATCGAACAGGCGCTGGGTGATGGCCGGCGCTATGGGGTGCCGATCCGCTACTCGGCCGAGACCGAGCCGCTGGAGACCGGTGGCGGCATTTACCGGGCGTTATCGCTGCTGGGTGATGCGCCTTTTATTCTGGTCAATGGTGATGTCTGGACTGATTATGATTTTTCGGCATTGCCGCATCAGCTGGACGGGTTGGCCCATCTGGTGCTGGTGGATAACCCGGAGCATCACCCGGGTGGCGATTTTAGCCTGCACAATGGCCGGGTGCAGGATTCGGGACCGGACCAGTCTTTAACCTATGCGGGCATTGCAGTACTGCACCCCGGGCTGTTTGCCGGTTGCAGTGCCGGTGCCTTCCGGCTGGCGCCGCTGCTGCGCCAGGCGATGGCGCAGGGGCTGGTCAGTGGTGAGCATTATGGCGGGCGCTGGCTGGATGTGGGCACGCCGGAACGACTGCGGCAGGCGGATGCATGGGCAGCAATCCCTTGACCTGGCTGCCGCTGGCGATACTTGCGCTGGTTGGCTGGTTGCTGGCGCAGATCCCCGGCTTGTTGCTGGGGGTGGCGATTGCCGTCTGGCTGGACCGTAGCGGATTGTTGTCGCGCGGCATCAGGCGCTGGCAGGCGGTGCGCAACAGGCCGGCCCCTTTTGCTGCCGAGCCTTGCTGGTTCATGTTGCTGGGCTATCTGGCCAAGCGTAATGGCCGGGTACTGCCGGCGCATATTCAGGCCGCCCGGCTGGAAATGCGCCGGATGGGTCTGGACGGTTACCGCTACCAGGCAGCCATTGCGGCCTTTAACCAGGGCAAGGAACTGGAGCTGGATAGTTTGCGTAGCAGTTTGCGTGCGCACTTTGCGGTGCCGGCCGCCGCGGACAAGTTGCTGGCCAGTGCCTGGCGGCTGGTCTGGGCCGAAGGCAAGGCCAGTCGTGAGCAATATCAGGCGTTGCGTCAGTGTGCCGACTGGTTGTCGGTCAGTACCGAACGCCTGTTGCAGCTGGAGCAACAGGCTCGCCCCGCCCGCAGCAAAGAGGCGGCAGGCAGCATGAAGCTGCGGTTGACTGACCGTGACCGGGCCTTGCAACTGCTGGGCCTGAAGCCGCCGGTGGATGACTTTGCTGTCATTCGGCGTGCTTACCGGCGTCTGTTGAGCGAGCATCACCCGGACCGTTTGATGGGGGCGGGTGCGTCAGCCCGGGAGGTTGAGCAGGCCAATGAAAAAACCGGCCAGTTGCATGCCGCTTACGATATTTTGCGTCGTTATTACCGGCAGCGCTGAGGGCTGCCGGGTCATTTTCGTCAGGGATTGAGCCCTTGCAGGTAGCTGGCCAGGGCGTCGATTTCCTGGTGGGTGAGGATGCGGGCAAAGGGGATCATCTCCGAACCGGCCCGTTTGGGGTCGTTGCTGCGAAACAGGTTGAGCGAGTGGCGGATGTAGTCGGCCGGCTGGCCAGCCAGTCTGGGTACGTTGTCTTCGCCCAGTGCTGCCGGCCCGTGGCAGTTGATGCAGAGCGAGTTGTATTTGGCTGCGCCCTGCTCTGCCAGGGTTGGCTGGTCGGGCTGTTTGGGTTTGACCTTTTGCTGGCTGAAAAACAGGGCAATGCCGATTTGTTCATCAAGGGATAGCGAGGCCGCCAGCGGCGACATGACATAGTCAGTGCGGGAACCATCGGCAAAGCGCTGGAAGGCGGTAAACAGGTAAGCCGGATTTTGGCCGGCCAGATTGGGAATGTCGGTGCGGGTGCTGTTGCCGTCGGCGCCGTGACAGTTGGTGCAAAAGCTGCTGCGCTCCTGGCCGTTGAGCAATGCCTGCTGTCGCAGTTGCGGGTCTTTTAGGGTGGTGTTTAGTGTTTGCAGGGGGACGGCTTGCACAGTGCTGGCAAACAGGCCGGCAAGAACCAGGGTGGACAGGACAATACGCATCGGACACTCCATGTGTGGTGGCTGGAATAGCCTACTGGTTCACAGTTTGCCGTAAGCGGCGGGTTTTTTCAGTGACTTTTCTCATTTTTTTGACCAAAACTGGCAAGCCAGCCCTTGATGCGGCGAACCGCTGTAGTGGCTTGCAGGCTGGCTACCGGCTGGTCCAGGGCAACCTGTTGATACTGGCTGGCAGCGTTGCGTTTGGCGGCGTTTTTTCGGGCTGCCGCCTGGGCTCGGGCATTCCGGTCACCCAGCACATAATCCTGTACCGGGATTGTCAGGGGGCCGGTCAGCAGATCCAGGGATAGCGGAGCGTTGGCCGGGGTGATTGCTTCAACCAGAAGCAAGGCCACGGCTGCTTCGTTGTCTGCCTGCCAGGCAGCGGCATGCCAGCCGCCCTCACCAAGCCCGAGCAAGGCCAGCGGGCCGTTGTCATGGCTGTTGGCAAAGGCGGTGGCAGCGTCCAGTGATTGCCGGATATGCTGAAAACGGGCATCAGCCGAAGCTGCCTCGGCATTGCCGGGTTGCTCGTCCGGCTCCGGGGGCAGTTCCAGCGAGGGATCGGCGTCTGGTGGCAGCGGGTCGGCCGGTTCGATCAGGTCCGGCCCGGTGTCGGTCGTTGCCGGTTGGGCGGTTTCATCCGGTTCGGTGCCTTCGGTCTGCTGTCCGGAATCTTCTTGCGGGTCGGCCGGTTCGGGAGGCGGTGATACATACAGGGGTAAAAAATCAGGTTCGGGCAGTTGCAGGCTCAGGCTGTGCCAGCCGCTGTCGGCCAGCGCATGGCGCAGTGGCTCGACCAGATGGTTGCTGTCAGCGGTCTGACTGCTGTCCGGGATCAGTATGACCCAGCCGAACGCTTTGCTGCGATTGGCTGGCAGGTAGAGGGCGGCACTACCAGGGTCATCGTCCAGTGACCGGAACTGCCCGGGGTAATGGTGTTGCATGCGCTCGAGCGCCAGCTGGTTGCGGGTTGGCAAATCGGGACGAGGGACCGCCGGCGGGGCGCTTTCCTCCATGTCTGCTGTCTCTTCCGGGTCGGCAGTATCCGGGCCGGATTGACCGTATGCAGTCGTACAGGCCAATGTCAGCAGCAACAGCAGCCGGGCCGGAGTCATGGCAGGTCATCCGTGTTGAACGGGTCTGCTGACTGGGCCTGAATATGGCGCAAGTAGCGGCGAAACAGGCGGGACAAGACCTGGTTGGCCTGCTCCTGCTCGAGGCTGGACATGGTTGTTTCTACCAGATCGGCCGCATCGTAGGCTTCATCCGAACCGTTGATGGCAGACATTTTCAGAATGATGTAAGCCTGTACCCGGTTGACCGCTACACCTTCGCCGGCAGCGTGCATGAGTCCCAGCCTGAACTGGGCTCCGGCATGGCCCTGAACCGATGCCTGCTCGTACCAGTGCAGGGCAAGGGCAAAGTCCGGTTCGGTCAGCACGCCCTCATACCAGTAATTGCCCAGCCTGAACTGGGCCTGGGCGTAACCAAGCTCGGCCTGCCGGGTACAGCGCTCAAGCGCCTGTGTCAGCGAGGCGGCATCCTGGTCCGACAGATCACAGTCACGGTGGTAAAGCATTTCGTCCGCGACGGGCTCTGCGTTGGCCGGAGCAGATATCGCCAGCCAGCACAGCATAAGCGTACAGGCGAGTCCGGAGAGGGTAAGATGTGTCATTTTCATGCGGGCAGATGTCGGGTCGGGTATCCGGCCAGTCAGACTGCCGGACAGGTGGGTCAACTGTCAGGGTGGCCCTAGTGTAACAAGATGACCGGTGTGCGCCTATGCGTCGCCGGCAAACGGGAGCAGATGGCATGCGCATCAAGCAGCGGGTAACGGGTGACAGCTCGGGTCTGGCCGGATTGCATCCGTTGTTGGCCCGCATTTATGCGGCACGGGGCGTACAGGGTCTGGCCGAGCTGGAAACCGGTTTGCAGCAGTTGCAACCCTATCATGGCTTTAAAGGGATGGCGCAGGCGGTTGATCTGCTGCTGGATGCGCTGGAACAACAGCAGCGCATTCTGGTGGTGGGCGACTTTGATGCTGATGGCGCCACCGCAACGGCGGTGGCGATGCAGGGCTTGCGCATGCTGGGTGCCACGGATGTTCATTATCTGGTACCCAACCGTTTTGAGTACGGATACGGGCTGAGTCCGGAGATAGTTGCGGCAGCACAGCCGCTGCGGCCGCAACTGCTGATCACGGTCGATAACGGCATTTCCAGCCTGGAGGGGGTGGCGGCGGCCCGGGCGGCCGGCATGCGGGTGCTGATCACCGACCACCACTTGCCGGGTGACCACTTGCCGGAGGCGGATGCCATCGTTAATCCCAACCAGCCGGGCTGCCATTTTCCGAGCAAGGCACTGGCCGGGGTGGGTGTGATGTTTTATGTGTTACTGGCGTTGCGGGCAAAAATGCGCGAACTGGGCCATTTTGAGCATAGGCCTGCGCCCAATATGGCGAGCCTGCTGGATCTGGTGGCGCTGGGGACTGTCGCCGATGTGGTACCGCTGGATGCCAATAACCGTATTCTGGTGCAACAGGGGCTGTTGCGTATCCGTGCCGGCCGCAGCCGGCCCGGAGTCAGGGCGATTATCGAAGCCGGCCGGCGCCAGTCAGAACGGCTGGTGGCCGGCGACCTGGGTTTTATTGTCGGGCCCAGGCTTAATGCGGCCGGCCGCATGGATGACATGAGCATAGGTATTGAGTGCCTGCTGGCCACTGACGACCAGCATGCCATGGCGCTGGCGCAGCAACTGGAAACCCTTAACCGCGAGCGGCGCAGTGTCGAGCAGGGCATGCAGCATGAGGCGCTGGAGCAGCTGCGCGAGTTGCCGCCGGATGATTTGCCCTTTGGCGTCTGTGTGTTTGAGGATGACTGGCATCAGGGCGTGATCGGCATTGTGGCGTCACGCCTGAAAGAGCGTTATCACCGTCCGGTGATTGCTTTTGCTGATGCGGGCGATGGCCTGCTGAAAGGCTCCGCCCGCTCGGTGCCCGGCTTGCATATCCGTGATGCACTGGATGCCGTGGCCACCCGCAATCCGGGCTTGATACACAAGTTTGGCGGGCATGCAATGGCAGCCGGGCTGACATTGGCCCGTGCCGACCTGGACGCCTTTGCCCGGGCTTTTGACCAGCAAGTACGCCAGTGTCTGACCGAAGAGGATTTGCAGGGGCTGTGGGTGACCGATGGCGAACTGGCCAGCGAGGAGTTTGATCTGGAGCTGGCCCGGCAGTTGCGTATGGCCGGCCCCTGGGGGCAACAGTTTCCGGAACCCAGCTTTCATGGCCGTTTCCGTCTGCTGGAGCAGCGGCTGGTGGGTGAGCGGCATCTCAAGCTGGCGCTGCAGCCGGCTGCCGGCGGTCAGCCGGTAGACGCCATTGCGTTCAATATTGACCCGGAGTGCTGGCCCAATCCGGCCATTGGTTATGCCGACCTTGTGTATCGGCTGGATGTCAACGAGTTTCGTGGCCGGGAAAGCTTGCAGTTGATGGTTGAGCATTTGGTGGCTGTCGGGTGATTTTTTTGCCTGCGGGTGTGGCGGCGCTGGCAGGACGCTCCGCAAAGCTGCCGCTGCCACGGCCGCCTTGGGGCGTCCATGGCGCTGAAGGCTTTGCTTCGGTCCTGCCAGCGCCGCAATACACCCTGGCGTTTGAAAGGAGTAGCCCGGCTGTGCCGGGCTGCTGTCGCATGTTTGGGGTGTGACTGGGTGTGGTTGCCAGCATTTTGTATGGCGTGTAAACACAGTGGCGGAGTCCAACGGCCTGAGTGTTGCCGCAGTAATGGCGTGCTTTCTGCTCAGTCACGAAATGCTTTTGCCATCACCCAATAGAAAGGCCTGCTTGTAGCGCCTCAAGTGCAGCATCGGGCGATAGCAGTCCGGCACAGCCGGACCCTTTCTCTCCCGCAGCGCCGTGGTGTATGGCGGGTGGGGCAGGCCGCAGCAAAGCCTTTAGCGCCATGGCCGCAGGCCGTGGCAGCGGCAGCTTTGCGAAGCGCCTGCCCCGCCCGCCCATACCAAAAGGCAAAAAACTCCCCAAAACCCGCTATAATCCCCCACTTCCCAAATTCACCCCAAAAAGAGACGCCACACCATGGAAGTCAATCCGATTTATAACGCCATCGATGACCTGAGCGAACGCACTTCGGCCATCAGGGGGTATCTTTGACTACGCCAACAAAAAAGACCGGTTGGTAGAAGTTGAGCGCGAGCTGGAAGATCCGGCCATCTGGAACGACCCTGAGTATGCGCAGAATCTGGGGCGTGAACGTTCCCAGCTGGCGCAGATCGTAGAAACCATTGAAGACCTCGACAGCAGTCTGGCCGATGCGCCTGAACTGCTGGAAATGGCGGTTGAAGAAAAAGACGAAGATGCCGTCGAGGATGTGCGTGCCGAAGTGGCCCGCCTTGAGGATATTCTTGCCAGGCTGGAGTTTCGCCGCATGTTTAGTGGCGAAATGGATGCCAACAGCGCCTATCTGGATATCCAGGCCGGTTCCGGCGGCACCGAGGCGCAGGACTGGGCCAACATGCTGCTGCGCATGTACCTGCGCTGGGCGGACCACAACGGCTTTGAAGCCACCATTATGGAGCTGTCCGCCGGTGAAGTGGCGGGCATCAAGGGCGCAACCCTGCATATCAAGGGCGATTACGCCTATGGCTGGCTGCGTACCGAAACCGGTGTCCACCGTTTGGTGCGCAAGAGCCCCTACGATTCGGGCAACCGCCGCCATACTTCGTTTACTGCAGTGTTCGTGTCGCCGGAAATCGACGACAACATCGAAATCGACATCAATCCGGCCGACCTGCGTACCGATACTTATCGGTCATCCGGTGCGGGTGGCCAGCACGTCAACACCACCGACTCGGCGGTACGTATCACCCACGTACCGACCAATACCGTGGTGTCCTGTCAAAACGAACGCTCCCAGCACGCCAACCGCGACCGTGCCATGAAAATGCTGCGGGCCAAGTTGTACGAGCTGGAGCTGCAGAAGCGCAGCGAGGCCTCGCAGGCGCTGGAAGACAGCAAATCGGATATCGGCTGGGGTCACCAGATCCGCTCCTATGTGCTGGACCAGTCCCGCATCAAGGATTTGCGTACCAATATCGAAGAAAGCAACTGTGATGCCGTGCTGGATGGCGACATCAACGAGTTTCTTGAAGCCAGCCTGAAAATGGGGCTGTAAGTTGCGCCTGCGCACGCCAGACGTGCGCATTTCCTGGCTCCGGAGTGTTCTATCCGGCGGGCTGCCGGGGCTATTCAGTGCCGGGCTCTTGCCCGGCTGCCGGCTCACCCTGTTCCGGAGTGTCGGTTGATGCGGTAATGCCCCTGGCCCGCAGCCAGCCAAGCGCCCGGTCTCGGGCCTGGGCTGGCGTGGCCGCATTGGCCAGCATGTTTTTTTGCACCCGGATGCCGGCCCGGCGCATTTTGCGCCGTACCCGGGGTGATGCGCCCATAAAAATGATGCCGATGCCCTGGTGACGGTAATCCTCGACCACGCCGGCCAGTGCGGCCAGTGCTGTCATATCGAGCATGGGGACTGAGCGCAGGTCAATGATGGTCAGTTGCAGCCCGGGGCTAAAACGGCGCAGGGTGCTCAGTGCCTTTTCGGCGGCCGCAAAAAATAACGGGCCGTTGATGGCGTACAGCATGACCGAGTCGGGCAAGTCCTGCAGTTCGCTAAACTGTTTGCGGTCCATGCTGACGGTGTCGGTCCAGTCGCTCATGCTTTTGATGAACAGGCCGGCGGCCAGCAGCAGTCCGACGCCGACCGCCAGCACCATGTCAAACAGCACGGTCAGGATCAGGCAGGTCAGCAGCACCAGCACGTCGTTGCGGGGGGCGATGCGCAGGGTTTTGAATACGTGGCCTGGCTCACTCATGTTCCAGGCGACCACCAGCAGCATGGCGGCCAGTGCGGCCATTGGCAGGTGGGTGAAGACCGGGGCCAGTACCAGAATGGCCAACAGCACTACGCCGGCATGAATGATGGCGGCGATGGGTGAAAAGGCACCCGCCCTGACGTTGGCGGCGCTGCGGGCGATGGCGGCGGTGGCGGTAATGCCGCCGAACAGCGGCGCCACCAGATTGCCGATGCCCTGGCCCATCAATTCACCGTTGGGGTCGTGGCGGGTGCCGGCCATGCCGTCAGCAATGACAGCGCACAACAGGGACTCAATGGCGCCCAGCATGGCAATGGCAAAGGCCGGTGCCAACAGTTGCCGGAACAGTTCAAAGCTGAGGGTCAGTGGTTGGCCATCGGGGCCGGGTAATAGCCAGGGCCAGATAAAGTCTGGCAAAAAGGGTGGAATGCCGGGCTGGCTGACCCCGTCGACTTCGTAGCTGAAACGCTGACCCAGGGTAGCGACATCAAGACCGCCATGGCTGAGTGCCAGGCCCAGCAGGGTACCAAGGGCGAGGGCGATCAGGTGTCCGGGGATTTTGGGAAACAGTCGTGGCCAGACAATCAGGGTGCTGAGGGTCAGCAGGCCGACCAGGCTGTCGCCCAGGCTGATGCCGGGCAGTGCATGACTGATGCCTTGCACCCGTTCCAGATAGTTGTTGGCGGCAGGCAGTTCGCCCAGCCCCAGCGCATCGGGTATTTGCAGGGTGGCGATAACAATGCCAATGCCGGCGGTAAAGCCCAGCACCACTGGATAGGGAATGTACTGTAACAGCACGCCGGCACGCAGTATGCCCATGGCGATCAGGATAATGCCCGCCATCAGGGTACAGAGCAGCAGCCCGCCGAGCCCGAAGTTCTGGGTGATCGGCAGCAAAATGACCACAAAAGCTGCGGTGGGGCCGGACACGTTGAAGCGCGAGCCGCCGGTCAGGGCGATCAGGGAGCCGGCTATCAGGGTGGTGTAGAGGCCGTGTTGCGGGGCGGCGCCCACCGCTATGGCCAGTGCCATGGCCAGCGGGATGGCGATGATGCCGACGGTCAGGCCGGCACTGATGTCGCCGCGCAGCGCCTGCAGGCCATAGCCGGCAGCAAAGCTTTGGCGAAGCGCTGAAAAAAGCGGGGGAACGTACATGGGTGACTCCGGTCGGGTAGGTCTGCGCAGTCCGGCAGTGGCCCTACTTTAACCGACAGCAGGAGTGCATGGCAAAAACACCCTTGTCTGGCTGCGAATCGAGGTTGCAATTTTTTTTTGGGTGGGCATAATTGTCCGACTCTTTTTGCCGGCTAGCCTTACGGCGGAAAGAACAGGCGGAACGATGCCAAAGTCCGCTGGACAGGAAAAGCGCGGTGCGAGACCCGAGCCCCCACGAAAGTAGTGCCGAAAGCCTTCCTGCAAGCCAAGAATCAAACTATTTCATCTGGAAGTACCGTCCTTGATGTGGCGGTTCCGAGGCATAAGCAATGAAAACTTTTAGTGCAAAACCAGAAACAGTCAAGCGCGACTGGTA
>CAZMLX010000002.1:0-24804 GCA_964567275.1 uncultured Thiopseudomonas sp.
CTAACAGCCGACATTTACTTTGACAACGTCAAGGTTCCACTCGAAAACGTGGTGGGCGAGCCGGGACAAGGGCTCAAAATAGCCTTGCAGACACTCACCTACGGACGGGTAGGCATTGCGGCGAGCGGCGTTGGCATGGCACAGGCGCTCTTTGACCACAGTGTGGAGCGCCTCAAGTCCCGCAAAGCCTTTGGTAAAACCATAGCCCAGTTCCAGCACTGGCAATTCAAACTGGCCGAGCGTGCCACCGAAATCGAACATGCCCGCAACCTTTACCTGAAGGCAGCACGGCGCATGGATGAAGGACATGCCTTCCCTGAACCTGAAGCCGCCATGGCCAAGTGGTACGGCACCAATCTGGCCGGTGAATTTGCCCGGGATGCGGTACAAATTTTCGGTGGCTACGGATTTATGCGGGAACTGGCGGCTGACGGGTCGCACTACCGGGTTGAGGAAATTTATCGCGACTGCAAGATTGCCGAGATTTATGAGGGCACCAACGAAATTCAAAAACTGGTCATTGCCAGGGCCATCTTTGGCAAGGAGGTAACGGGTTGACCGTTTTCCGGCCACCCAAAGGGCATGGCAAGCCCACATCAAAATACCAAAAAAGTATCAATATAAAACAAACAAGGTATTAGCGGGTATGCAGCAACTTGCCTAGACTCAATTTGCCGGCTTGAACAGGTGTGACCCACAGCCTGTGTCAGGCCGCTCCACAACCGCCAGCTGACACAGCGACAGGTTGCACGCCGGATCTGTGCGAATATCGCCCGAGTCAGCACATGAGCCAGTGGTTTCCGGCTCCCTCAGTGACCCCAGGAGATTCAGTATCATGACAGCACCCAAAGAATTGGCAGTGGTGGTCGGCGCCACGGGAGCCTTCGGCACTCGCATAGTGGAGCGCCTGCTCGCAGCAGGACTGGGCGTTGTGGCAGTTGCCCGCAACCTGGAGTCCGTTGAAGCGATGGCCGCCGCCCATAGCGGAGTTATTCCCTGTGCTGCCGACCTGTCAAACGACAGCTCTATCGACAGCATACGCCAAGCGCTCAACCAGCCGGTGCGCATGGTGGTACACGGCCCCGGCGTCGTGGTTGCCGGTGGCGTACTGGACGCCCCTACCAGCGCACTGATTGAGTCAGTCAACATCAAAGTCGGTGGTTTGTTGCGGCTGGTTCGTGCAGTAGATCCGCATCTGGTGCAAAACTCCCGCCTGGTTGCCATTGGCGGACACTACGGCCTGGAGCCTACCGCCTATGCGGCGGCAGCCGGGGTAGCCAATGCGGCGCTGGTCAATCTGGTACGGCAACTGAGTCTGGCCTATGGTCCCCGTCAGATTACTGCCCACCTGATAGCCCCCGGGCCGGCGGATACCGACCGTTTGCGCCGTGTCGCCCAGCAACGCGCCCACCAGGCCGGCGTCAGTCTTGACCAGGTGCTGGAAGACATGTGCCAGGAGTCATCCATCGGCGCCTTCACCACGCCGGAACAGGTGGCCTGGGCCGTCAGCATGCTGTTGGCGCCAGAAGCCACAGCGATGACAGGCTCTACCCTGATGCTGGACTCAGGCAGGCGACGCGGCCTGCCCTAGTGGCCTGCTTGGTTAATTCCATGAGTCCATTGCGGCGCTTGAGGCTCCGATGCTGCGTTGCTGCTGCTCGCCATGGCCCCGTTATGACTCGTCTCGGCGCCGGGCCTGGAAACTTCAGCCATCCACAAACCGACTGCACAAACCACTGGCTCTCGCTTAAATAATCCGGAGTTCCCATGCCTGTCGTGACCTTTCATCTTGTCAAAGAAGCCAGCTCGCCCGCCCAGCGCAGCCATTTACTGACCGCTGCCTCACAATTTTATAGCGACGTGCTGGCGGCCCCCATTGACCGTATCCGGGCCTTCATTACGCTGCGCAGTGCCGAAGACTGCGCAGTAGCAGGTGAACAGGTCAGTATCAACTCGCTTCATGCGCCCTTTTTTGAATTTATCGTGCTGGAAGGCCGGCCGCTGGCAGAGCGTCAGCAACTGATGAGCGGCTTTACCAGACTGCTGGCTGAAATCATGCAGGTTGATCCGGGCCTGGTGCGTGGCCGCTGTATCCGTGTCCATCCCGAAGACTGGTGTATCGGTGGCAGCGGCGCAGACCAGCTGCGCAAACAGGAAATCGAAGCCCGTGCAGCCAAACCTGGCAGCTGACCCGTCCCAAAGCACTGCGCAACCGCTTCAGGCAATCACTTTTCCTGCACACTGACTGCATTATTTTTCATTGGATGAGCGCCCAGCCCGGGCCTACCCTTGACCCACGTCAATTCAGAAGGCCGGATCCGCAATAGTCGGCGGAGCTGGCCGGTCAGGGTAACCATCATGAAAAGCAGTCAGCAACCCGCCTACAACCTGCAGGTGGTGCGCCAGTTCACGCTGGCCACCATTGTCTGGGGCGTGCTCGGCATGAGCATGGGCGTGTTCATCGCCGCCCAGCTGGTGTGGCCGGCGCTCAACTTCGACACCGCCTGGATCAGCTTTGGCCGCATTCGCCCCATCCACACCAGCCTGGTGATCTTCGCTTTTGGCGGCAGTGCGCTGTTTGCCACCTCCTTTTATGTGGTGCAGCGCACCTGCCTGGCCCGGCTGCCGTCGGACTTTATGGCTTCGCTGTTTTTCTGGGGCTGGCAACTGTTGCTGGTGGCCATGGTGGTCAGCTATGCGCTGGGCTACACCACCACCAAGGAATACGCCGAGATGGAGTGGTCACTGTCGATCGTTCTGACCCTGTTGTGGGCCGTTTACACCTGGCTGTTCTTTGCCACCATCGCCCGGCGCAAGGTATCGCACATCTACGTGGGCAACTGGTTCTACGGGGCCTTTATCGTGGTGACCGCCATGGTGTTCATCATCAACAGCGCCGCCGTACCGGTCACCGTCATGAAATCTTATTCAGTCTACTCCGGTGCCACCGATGCGCTGATCCAGTGGTGGTACGGCCACAGCGTGGTCGGCTTCATCCTGTCGGTGGGCTTTCTGGGCATGATGTATTACTACGTGCCCAAACAGGCCGGGCGGCCGGTCTACTCCTACCGGCTGTCGATCGTGCACTTCTGGGCGATCATTTCCATCTACATCTGGGCCGGCCCGCACCACCTGCACTACACCGCCCTGCCCGACTGGGCGCAAAGCCTGGGCATGGTGATGTCGGTGATCCTGCTGGCACCCAGCTGGGGCGGCATGATCAACGGCATGATGACGCTGTCCGGCGCCTGGCACAAACTGCGCAGCGACCCGATCTTGCGCTTTCTGGTGGTGTCGCTGGCGTTCTACGGCATGTCCACCTTTGAAGGCCCGATGATGGCCATCAAGACGGTCAACTCGCTGTCCCACTACACCGACTGGACCATCGGCCACGTACATGCCGGCGCACTGGGCTGGGTGGCGATGATCAGCATCGGCAGCCTGTATTACATGATTCCGCGCCTGTGGAACCGGGAAACCATGTACAGCACCGCCCTGATCAGCCTGCATTTCTGGCTGGCCACCGCCGGCACCGTGCTCTATATCGCCGCCATGTGGGTCAACGGTATTACCCAGGGGCTGATGTGGCGGGCCATCAACGATGACGGCACTCTCAGCTATTCCTTCGCCGAAGCCCTGCAAGCTGGCCATGTGGGCTATGTGGTGCGCCTGATCGGCGGCGGCCTGTTTGCCGGCGGCATGCTGCTACTGGCGCTCAACTGCTGGCTGACCCTGCAAGCCGGTCAGCCGGCCACCCGAACCGAAGCGGAGGCAAGCCATGCTTAACCTGATCATACTGGCGCTGATTAGCCCCTGGTTGTGGCAGCAGTGGCGGCGTTACGCCAGCCACGACGAACAACAGCAAGCCGCCATGCTGCCGTTTGCCGACGACCCGGCCCAGTGCCGGCGCATCGAGCATGAAACCGGCCAGCCCTGCCTGCCCGAACACCTGGCCCGGCAAACGACTTTGTCCGGCTAGCCCGACCCCAATTAGCCGCCCAACAACCAACAACCAACAACCAAGGACCACCGTGCATTTCCTCTCCTGGCTTAAAACCTTCAAACCCCTGACCCTCAACATTGCCCCCCGCGAAGCCCTGCGTGCCGCCTGCGGTGCATTTCTTGCCATTATGCTGGTCATGCTGATCGGCCAGCTGCTGGTGGGCCAGTCCACCACCACTACCCTGATCGGCGCCCTGGGAGCGTCCAGCGTACTGGCGTTTCTCACCCCCGGCACCCCGCTGGCCCACCCCTGGTCGCTGCTGTCCGGCAACCTTCTGGCCGCTGCCCTTGCCATCACTGCCGGCTACTGGATTGACGACAATTTGCTGCGCCTTGGCGCAACGCTGGCCAGTTGCATGCTCTGCCTGCTGGCCCTGCGCTGCCTGCACCCGCCCAGCTGTGCACTGGCGGTCACCATCAGCCTGAATGATGCACTTGTCCAGCAATGGGGCTACAGCCTGCTCGGTCCGGTAGCGCTCTACTCTCTGCTGCTGCTCGCTGCTGCACTGGTTTACAACAACCTCACCGGCCAACGCTATCCACGCCAGCCCTTGCCGACACAGCGCAACCGTCACCTGACCAGCGACCTGCCCAGCTGGCAACGCACCCAGCTGCAAGAGCAGGACCTGCAACAGGCCCTGCACGAATTTGGCCGCTATGTCGATGTACGCATCGAGGATCTGGTTGAGCTGCTGCAGTTGACCGAGCAACAGGCTTTTAGCCGCATGTCCAGCAATCTGACCGCCGCCAGCATCATGTCCAGGGATGTGGTGACAGCCGGCCCGCAGATGTCGATCGAGTTTGCCTGGGCGATGCTGGCCAAGCACAAGCTGGAAGCCCTGCCGGTGGTAGACGCAGAGCGCAAGCTGGTCGGCATAGTGACGCTGGTGGATTTCCTTAACCAGAAGTCCTTTGCCCGCATGCCCAGACGCCGCTGGAACCTGACCCGTGGCAGCCGGCGCCGGCCACTGGAACGGATCATGACCTCACCGGTGGTCAGCGCCCGTGAACACACCTGCGTTATGGAACTGGTGCTGCTGCTGTCACGTCACAGCCTGCACCATCTGCCGGTGGTGGACGACCACCAGCAGGTGATCGGCATCATTTCACAAACCGATCTGATCAACGCCCTGTACCGGCTGCTGCTCCAGCGTTGTCATGTAAGCTCCGAAGCGGCCTGAACGGTACCCGCCGGCAACAGTCCTGCTGCCAGTTCCAGCGCCGCCTGCAACTGCGGATGATGGCAGTTTCGGCTGGACAGCAGGTACACCGGCAGGGAGAACTCCGGTGCACCCTCAACCCGCCGCAAATGACCCTTTTGTAGCCAGGGTGCCACCACCTGACTACGGAAATAGCCGGTGCCTCCCTGCTCCAGCAGCAATTGCAGGCCGACCGGCCCAACGCTGGTGAACAGGCGGGCCTGATGCCCCGGGAAAGCCCGCTCGAACTGCTGCAGGAAGTCCTCGCCCCAGTCGATATGGATATGCGGCTGAGGCTGCTGCGCATGACACACCTGCACCAGGGTTTCTTCCATCAACAGCTGCACCTGCACGCCGGGCCGGTAGCGCACCTGATGGCTGAGCAGGGCATCCAGCTGACCGGCTTCCAGCAAGTCCAACAGCCATGCGCTCTGGCCCACCTCGGCACGCAGCTGCAATTCAGGCATCTGCCGGTTAAGCGCAGCCAGCCAGCAACCGAACCAGGGTTGCCACAGGCTGGTTTCCGCCCCGAGCCGCAACGGTAGTGGCCGGTCCGGCTCGGGTACCGCCTGCAAAGCATCCTGCCAGGTTGCCAGCAGTTGCTGGGCATGGGGAATAAAGCGCTCACCCGCTGCAGTCAGCGTGACGCCGGTAGCACTGCGTACAAACAGCTGACTGCCCAGTTGCTCTTCAAGATTCTTGATGCGGGCGGTAACTGTGGTCTGGCTGACACACAACCGGTCTGCCGCCAGCACAAAACTGCCGCTGTACACTACCGTCACAAAGGTACGTGCCAGATTAAGGTCCATGGTGGCGCCCATCCCGCCTGCAAATAACAAATCATGCAGTGCCTGCTCCGTTGCCGCAACTGCCAGAAGGCCACAGCCCACAAACCCGTATATCCGGCACAAAAAGCCCCGGCAACACATCCATGACAGATGCACCACCGGGGCTGTTGCTATCAACGGTTACTGCTTGATGGCTTCAACCTGGATATCCAGGCGTACTTCGGCCGGGATCGGCCCCACCAGGAAGTCCATGCCCCATCGGGTACGGTCAATGGTGGCGGCGAAATCACCACCGCACACAGTCGCACCCTCAAACATTGGACTTTCATAACAGCTAAAGCCGTTAGCGGTCAGGGTCACCGGATGAGTCTGGCCCAGCAGGGTCAAGTCACCGGTTACTGTTTGCGGCTTGCCGTCCTCAAAGGTCCAGGCGGTGGATTTGAAGGTCATGGCCGGATATTGCCCGGCATTGAACAGATCGGCACTTTTCAGGTGACCGTCAAATGCGGCGTTACCGGTTTGCAGGTTGGCAAGCGGAATCTCGATACTCAGGCTGCCGGTGCCCTTGGCGGCATCCATTTGCAAATCGCCGGTCAAACCATAGAAGCCGCCATGGTTGGTGCTGGCGCCAAAGTGGCTAATGGCGAAACGTGCATTGGTGTGGTCGGCATCCAGTGTGTAGGTATCAGCCAGTGCGCCTGTGCTCAAAACAGCGGCCAGCAGGCCCGGAACAAAATAGTTTTTCATGGTGCTCTCTCGTGGTGGTGAATGGATGCCGGCCATCTTAGACCTGCAACACAAAGGCATCCAGAGGTGTTTTTTGGCTTCATTGTTCCATTATTGCAACAGAATTTGCCCCCAAACTGCCGCCCGGCCTCCAGAGCCGGTTACCGTTCCCGCCATGACACTGTCAGATTTGGCACGCCAACTCCCGCCGCCTTCCCGGCCCGGCCGGCCAACGCTGCAGACCCATGGCTGTTTTGATCAACGCAGGTGCATTCAGGGGCATTTTAATGTACTAATAAGCCCTCTTTGCCTCCGGGTTTTCCCTTACTGACTGGTTTCCAAGGTACCTTCCATGACTGAGCTCTGGCACCGGCTTTCACAAACCACCCGCATGTTCATTGCTTTCGGCACCTTTATGGTACTGGTGACGGTAATGTCCATTTTGTTCCAGGCCAATTTCTTTACGTCGGCCCGGCTCAAACAGCTGGCCGAGTTCGAAATTCCCGCCCAGCTGGAAAAGCTGGCACTGGAGATGCGTCTGCAGTTCGAAGCCAGCATCCAGTCATCACGCATTCTGGTCAATGATGGCGAATTCCAGGCCAGGCTACGCCATGCCGATCACGATGAACGCAAGGAAATGGTGGAAGAGCGACTGCTCAACATCAAGGAAGGTTTCGACGCCTATACCCTGTTTTTGGCCACCAACCTGCCGGGCGAAGTGCGCTATTACCAGTACAGCCTGGGTATTTTGCGTGACCGCCTGATGAGCTCCGAACATCCCGACGACGCCTGGTATTACGAATTTGTCCGCTCCGGCCAAACCAACCAGTTGCACCTGGACACCAATGACTTTAGCGGCAGCCAGCTGTTGCTGTTCGTCAACTACCGCAGTGAACAAAACGATGCCCAGGGCCGCCCGCTGCTGGTCGGCGGCGTCGCCATGGACATGAAAATGCTGGAAACCCTGATCAGCCAGTACCGGCTGGGCACTAACGGCTTCGTGTCACTGGTCAACTCGGGGGGCGCTATCCAGGTCAGGGCCGAACACTCCATTTTGCCGGAGCTGACCGAACACAAAATTTTCAGGCAGCTGCTGGACAACCGCGAGCAGCAGGTTTTCGAATACCGCTACCAGGGCGATGTGTACATGCTGTCCAGCATCTGGGTTGACAGCCTGCAGCGCTGGCTGGTGATGGAAGTACCCAAGGCCCAGCTGACCGGGCCCATTACCCGGCAAATGTGGGCAGCCCAGGCCATCGGTCTGGGTCTGATGTTGCTGGCCCTGTTCCTGATTTACCCGGTAGCCCGCTCGCTGACTCGCCCGCTGCGCAAGGTGCAGGCCCAGCTGGGGCAAATTACCCAAAACCTCGACCTGACCCAGCGCATCGAAATCCGCGACCGGGCCGAGCTGGGCTTGCTCGCCAAACAGATCAACAGCCTGATCAGCCGGGTACAGCAAGCCGTCCAGGAAATATCCCGCTCATCCGGCCAGCTCAACCACTCGGCCAGCCAGCTGGCCCTGACCGCCGGCCTGATCCAGCAACACAACGGCCCACAGGAGCAGGTCATCCACTCCATGGCCGCTGCCGTGGAGCAAATGTCTTCGTCAGTGGCGGAAATCACCTCCACCATGGAAGAGCTGTCGGCCTCCTCTACCCAAATCGCAGACCACTCGCAATCGGTGGTTGATGTCGCCAACCATACGCTGGAAAGCAGCAAGCGCGGTGCCGGCGCCATGCAAGAGCTGGAACAGCACATGACCGGCATCCACAACAACTACGAACAAAGCCTGCAAGACATCCTGGACCTGGGCAACCAGTCCAAGGAAATCAGCAAGGTGATGGACCTGATCAACAATGTCGCCGACCAGACCAAGCTGATTGCCTTCAACGCAGCGCTGGAAGCCTCCAGTGCCGGCGAGGCCGGCAAGCGCTTTTCGGTGGTTGCCGCCGAAATCCGCCGGCTGGCCGACAGCGTCACCGAGTCCACCCGCAGCATCGAAGAACGTACCCAGGCTATCCAGAATGCCATCAGCCGCCTGGTCATCACCTCGGAAAAAGCCGTCAGCTCGGTACGTGCCGGTCTTGATGTCAGCATGGAAACCGCCCGCGAGCTGCATGAGCTGGTTGATGCCGCCAGCCGCACCAGCAACGCCGCCCAGCAAATTTCACTGTCGACCCGCCAGCAAAAAACCGCCAGCGGCCAGGTAGTGGTTGCCCTGCGCGACATTGCCAACGCCAGTGCCACCAACGCCCAGTCGGTACGTGACATCACCGGCATCAGCGAACAGCTGCTGGACATGTCCAATGCGCTGGACACCCTGGTACAGGAGTTCCGCATCAACAACCGCCCCGGCGGACAGTAACAGCCCACAGGTCAGCCCAGCATGTGCCCGCCCGCCCACACCCCTTCGCCCATTCGCGTCCTGCTCGCCGACGACAGCGAGCTGGCACGAAGCCTGTTGCGGGAAATCATCGATGCCGAGCCCGACCTGCAGGTGGCCGGCGAGGCGGCCAACGGTTTGCAAGCCTGCCAGCTGGCCGCCAGCCTGAAACCCGATGTCATCTGCATGGACCTGGAGATGCCGCAGCTGGGCGGCGCCGATGCCATTGACCGCATCATGCATCAGAAAGCCATTCCCATCCTGGTGGTCAGCTCCAGCAGCGACGCCGCCAAAGCGTTCCAGGCGTTGGACCTGGGTGCGCTGGATGTCATTGCCAAGCCCGGACTTGACCCCCAGCTGGCCCGTGAGCTGGTCGACAAAATCAGGTTGCTGGCCGGTGTTGCCGTCATTACCCGTTTACGGCCATCCACCCCGGCCTTGCCGTCGACGCCACCACCGCCACCGGAAGGGCCACGCAATTTCCAGCGCCTGATTGCCATTGCCTGCTCCACCGGCGGCCCCCAGGCGCTGGCCCGGTTATTGCCGCAACTGGACCCTGTCCTGCCGGCACCGGTACTGATCGGCCAGCACATGAGCGACGGCTTTGCCGAAGGCATGGCGCACTGGCTGAACGGGTTATCGAGCCTGCCGGTCAAGGTGGCCGGTGAGGGTGACCTGCTGCAGGCCGGCACTATCTATCTGTCACCGCCCGAACAACACATGAGCGTAGATGACACGCATTGCATCCGTTTGCTGCCCCGCCAGCCGGATGACCTGTACCACCCGTCCTGCGATACCTTGCTCGGCTCGGTGGCCCGGGTATACGGCCCGGATGCCATCGGCCTGATCATGACCGGCATGGGCCGTGATGGCAGCCAGGGCATGCAACAGCTGCAGCAGGCCGGTGCCTTTACCCTGGCCCAGGATGAAGCCAGCTCGGTGATTTTCGGCATGAACCAGGAAGCCATTGCCCGAGGTGCCATCCGCCAGATCCTGCCCCTGGACGAGCTGCCGGCACGCCTCAACCAGCTGGCACTGGAGCAGCCATGAACGCCCTTCTGCCCTTCAAACAGCTGGTCTATGATTACAGCGGCCTGACCCTGGACAGCAGCGTGGCCGAGCAGCGCCTGCAGCAACATATTGAACTGGCCTTGCGGCAAACCGGCCTGGACAGCCAGCGCTACCTGCTGCACCTGCAGCAGCATCCCTCCGACCTGCACCTGCTGGTCAGCCAGCTGACTGTCAACGAAACCTATTTTTTCCGCGACCCCGAGCAAATCCGTTTTTGTGTCGATGTACTGTTGCCCCGCCTGCTGCATCTGGCCGGCCCGCGGCCACTGCGCATTCTTAGCGCCGGCTGCTCGTCCGGCGAAGAGCCTTACAGCCTGGTGATGGCCATTCTCGACCGCCACGGCAAAGCGGTGCTCGACCGCATCCACTTTACCGGCGGCGATCTGGATCTGGATATTCTGGAGCGGGCCCGTACTGCCCTGTATTCGCCCTTCTCATTCCGTGGCGTGGACGAACAGATCCGGCAACGCTTTTTCAAGACCGAACCAAATGGTTACCGGCTACTGCCCGATATTGCCTCCCGCGTGAAGTTTTCCGTGCTCAATCTCAAGGACGTAAACTACCCGGCACCTGAAGGTCCTTATGATCTGATCCTGTTTCGCAACGTGTCGATCTACTTTGACCGCAAGACCCGGCAGGACATCCAGCAGAAGCTCAGCCGCATCATGCAGGACGACGCCATTTTGCTGCCGGGCAGCTCGGAAATCCTCGCCAACGACTTCGATGTTTTCCAGCTCTGTGAAGAACGGGCCCAGTACTATCTGGTTCAGGGCCGGCAACTGCTGCCGGCCGGCCATGAGCCGGCACCCGTTGCGGCACCACGCCCAGCCATCGTCCGCACGCCCCGGCCGGTGCCGCCCCCGGCACCCGTGCCCGCTGCAAAGCCGGCAGCCGCTGTAAAGGTTACAGCCCCCTGTTTACAGGACATCCGCCAGCTGCTCGCCGAAGAGCGCTATAGCGAGGCCGCCCGCCTGTTGCAACAGCATCCGGCTGACAGTCCCGATGCCACCACCATTCAGCTGATGCAGGCCTGGGTCTGCCTCAACACCCGCGACTTCGACGGCGCCGGACAACGGCTGCAGCACATTTTGCAGCAGGATCCCTGGCACCTTGAAGCCCTGCTGGCCAGCGGGCTGCTGCACAAATGGAACGGCCAGACCGAAACAGCCTGCCAACAGATGAAAACGGCTGCTTATGCCCACGCCAACTCCTGGCTGGCACAGTACTTCCACGGCGATTGCCTGCGCCTGTGCGGCCATCCGCGCCAGGCCCGGGCACCCCTGGAAATTGCCGCCCGCCTGCTGGAGCATTCAGCCGACAGCGACTCCGGCTGTGACTGGCTGCCACTGGCACCTTCGCCCGCCGACGCCCTGTTCCTGGTCAAGCGCCACCTGGAACAGCTCGACCAGCAACAGACAGACGGATACTGAAAGGAAAATCCATGGCCCTGGACCTGAGCAAGTTCATTACCCGTTTCGTTGACGAGGCCCGCGAACAGCTGCGCCTGCTCGAAGCGGGGCTGGGCAGCCTGCAACAGGCCCAAAACAATTCCGAGCAGGTCAACAGCCTGTTTCGCGCCGCCCACACCCTCAAAGGGTCGGCACGCATGCTCAAACTGTTGCCCATTGCCGAAACCGCCCACAGCCTGGAAGACGTGCTGAGCGCCCTGCGCGACCAAAAAATCAGCCTCCAGCCGGCCGACACCGAGGTCCTGCTGGCCACCCTCGACCATCTGTCCAACCTCACCGAACGGCTAGCCGAACAACCCGACCCCGCTGCCCTACCCGCCCGTGATGAAGCCCTTTGCGCACAACTGGCGGCCATTGCCGGCGGCAACAGTGCACCGGCGACAACAGCACCAGTGCCCGCCCCGGCTGCTGACTCCGATAGCCCGCCAGCCGCCGTAGCCGGCTCCCTGCGCCAGCAGGACTCGGTCCGCCTTAAACTGGACAACCTGGAACACCTGATCCGGCTGATGTCTGAAATCAGCATTAGCCAGGCCGGCCTGCGAGAAGCTCTGGACAACGCCCGCCAGATGCTGCGCAGCCTGGAATACAGCGGCAATGACGCCCTTTTTGGCGACTTCCAGCAGTTTTACCACCAGCTGCGCGATATCACCGGCACCCAGGAAAGCCTGGTACATAATCTGCACCAGCAATCACTGGCCCTGCGCATGCTGCCGCTCAGCCAGATTTTTGAGCCGGCCCGCAAGCTGACCCGCGAACTCGGCCGCGAACTAGGCAAATCGGTCGAGCTCAAGCTCTATGGTGAAAACATCGAACTGGACCGCCAGCTGATCGAACAGCTGGCCGAGCCGGTCCAGCACCTGCTGCGCAACGCTGTCGATCATGGCCTGGAAAGCACCGACGTCCGACTGGCCCGGGGCAAACCGGCACAGGGCACCCTGGTGCTGGGTGCCCAGCAGGAAGGCAGCTGGGTCAGCCTGACCCTCAGCGATGACGGCAACGGGCTGGACCTGGAGCGGATTCGTGACAAGGCATTGCGCCAAAAACTGTTTAGCGAAGAAGAGCTGGCCCACAAAAGCCCGCAGGAAATCCGCAACCTCATTTTCCACCCGGGCTTTTCCACCAGCGCCATGATCACCGAACTGTCCGGCCGGGGCGTGGGTCTGGATGTGGTCAAGTCATCGGTTGAAGCACTGCAGGGCAGCGTTGATGTCAGCAGCCAGTCCGGCCAGGGCACCCGTTTTCAGATGCGGCTGCCGCTGTCGCTGGCAATCATGCGTATCCTGCTGGTGGAGGTGGCCGGACAACTGCTGGCATTCTCCGCCCGCCATGTATTCGAACTGATCACCCAGCCGGCCGACAGCTTGCTGGACGTGGCCGGCCGGCAAGTATTTGTGTTGCGCAACGAATTTGTTCCCGTCTTCGAACTGCAGCAGCTGATCGGGCTGCCGCCCTCGCCCACCGGCCTGAAACGGACCAGCCAGCACAACATGCTGTTGCTGGTGATCCGCATCCAGGACGAAAAACTGGCGCTGCGCATCGACCGGCTGGTGGACGAACGGGACCTGGTGATCCGCCCGCTGCCCCAGCATTTGCGCAACCAGCCACTGGTCGCCGGCATGGTCAACCACGGCTACCGGCAACTGGCCAGTTTGATTCATGCGCCACATTTGTTAGTGTTGGCACGTAGCAGCCGGCACGAAGCTGTTAACCCGGCCAGCAACAACGGTCCAGGCCAGCATATTCTGGTGGTGGATGACTCCTTCAATACCCGGGAAATCGAAAAAGACCTGCTCGAAGCCCGCGGTTACCGGGTCACCCTGGCCGAACATGGCCGCGACGGACTGGACAAGGCGCTGGCCGGCGACTTTGATGCCATCCTGACTGACGTGGAGATGCCGATCATGGATGGTTTCACCCTGACCGCCCACCTGCGCCAGGATGAACGTTATAAAGACAGGCCCATCATCATCATTACTTCGAGAGAGCAGGACAGCGACCGCCGTCGCGGTATCGAGGTCGGTGCTGATGCCTACATCGTCAAGGGCAGCTTCGACCAGAGCAGCCTGATCGACACCCTCAGGCTTTTGCTGGGCTAGCCGCAAGGCCCCACCGGACAAGGGATATTCATGAAAATTCTGGTAGTAGACGACGATTTGCTGGCAGCCGAAATGACCAGCGCCATTCTGGAAAGCTGCGGTTTCAATACCTGCATTGCCGAACATGCAGTCGCCGGGCTGGAACTGCTGGCCAGCGAACCGGGCATTGGCCTGATAGTCAGCGACATGAATATGCCGCTGGTATCCGGTATCGAGTTTTTCCGCGAGCTGCGGGCGCAAGGCAACGCCCTGCCGTTTGTGCTGCTGACCGGTGACGACCCGGTCACCCTGCATGCCCTCGAACCTGCGCTGAACGGCTGCCTGACCAAGGACTTCGATTTGCCCGAGCGCCTGCCAGCCCTGACCCAGACCCTGCTGTCCAACCCGGGCCACTAGCCCGTCACGAGCCCCCATGACTGATACCAACCCGTCACTCAGCTCCAAACTGACCCGCCTCAAGGCCAGCTTTATCACCCAGCTGCCCCAGCGCATTCAGGAATTACAGCGCAACCTGGAACGCATCCGCCAGCACGACAAGCTGCCGGAAGCCATGGCCGAGCTGCATCGCTGCTGGCATAGCCTGAAAGGTTCAAGCCGTATTTTCGGTTATCCCGACCTGGCCAAACTCACTTCAGAAGGGGAAAACCATGTGCTGGATGCTCACCCCTCCAACAACAGTGTCGATGCTGACTGGCTGCAAACCCAGCAACAGCTGATCCAGCGTCTGCACACCCTGGCCCTGCAACCCGACAACACCGAAGACATCCCGGAAAACAGCTTCCAGGTTCCCTTCTTCGAAATGAGCCAGGTCAACACCCAATGGCAGAGCAAGGGCGCTCCGCTCATTTACATCTGTGACGATGAAAGCGAACAGGTGGAATATCTGGCCTATCAGCTCAACTGTTTTGGCTACCGGGTTGAGCGTTTTACCGACGTCGACAGCTTTGAGCGGGTCACCCTCGAACATCAGCCCGACGCCGTGGTGATGGACGTCCACTTCCCTAACGGCAGTACCGCCGGTACCGAAAGCCTGCAGCGCCTTAACCAGAAGCTGGGCCGGCAGCTGCCTGCGGTGGTGCTGTCCGCCCTGGACAGTTTTGAAGCCCGCCTCAGCGCCTGGCGTGCCGGCTGCCGCAGCTATCTGCTCAAGCCGGCCAAACCACTGGAACTGGCCGATGCGCTGGAAAAACTGGTACGTACCGAGGCCCGCGAGCCCTACCAGGTACTGATCGTGGACGATGATCCCGGCGTGGCCGAATACCATGGCCTGATCCTGCAAAACGCCGGCATGCGGGTACGGATGGTCCATGACCCGTCCAAAGTGCTGGATGTGCTGCGCGAGTTCAGCCCCGACCTGATCCTGATTGATGTCTACATGCCAGTATGCAACGGCTATGAGCTGGCGGGAGTTATCCGCCAGGTGCCCGAGTACCTGGGCATGTCGATCATTTACCTGTCCAGCGAAACCGATCGCCAGAAACAGTTCAATGCCATGCAGGTTGGCGTGGAAGGCTTCATCACCAAGCCGGTCGACCCCGACGACCTGATTACCGCCGTGGCACTGCGGGCCGAGCGCATGCGTTCACTGCGCGGCATCATGACCCGTGACAGCCTGACCGGCCTGTACAACCACAGCACCGCCACCGAAATCATCAGCACCCTGCTGGCCCAGGCCGATCGCAACCAGGAACAGCTGATGTTGGCGGCACTGGATCTGGACCTGTTCAAACAGGTCAACGACAACTATGGCCACCTGGCCGGCGACCAGGTACTGCTGGCACTGTCACACATGCTGAAAAACCGCCTGCGCCACGGCGATGTCATTGGCCGTTACGGCGGCGAAGAGTTTATCATCCTGCTGCGTGACATCAGTCCGACTGACGCCCACACACTGATTGACCGGCTGCGTGACGAATTCTCCCGGATTGTGTTTTCCGCCGGCAATGACCAGTTCAACTGTACCTTCAGTGTCGGTCTGAGCCGGCATCAGGCCTACACCCCGCTGGACGAACTGATGCACGCCGCCGATCAGGCCCTTTACCAGGCCAAGCACGAGGGACGCAACCGGGTGTGCCTGCACGAGGCCAGCCATGAATAGCCCTGATACCGGCCTGCCGGATAACGCTGAACATTACATCAGCGCCGAAGAAGCCCTGGCCCGGGCCGGCCAGGCCAGTAGCGATATCGTCAATGTCGACGAGCCGCAAATCAAGCTGGTTATTTTTCGCCTGCAGGAGCGGGACTTTGCCTTTCCCGGTAGAGCCATCCGCGAAGTGATCGACCACCGTACCGAGGTGTACCCACTCCCCGGCATGCACCCGGCGGTTGACGGCGTGATGAGCCTGCATGGCGACATCCAGTCGGTGCTGTGCCTGTCCCGTTTGCTGCAACTGGGCGACAATCGCCAACAGCTGCGCAATTCCAGCATTCTGCTCGGCCAGGGCGCCGGCATGGTGACCGGCTTGCGCATCGACGAGCTGCTGGATGTCACCGACATTGCCCAGAGCCTGCTCAAACAGCCACCCGACAGCCTGCCTGACAGCCTGCGCCCCTTTGTCAGTGCCCTGCTGGAACTGGACGGCCGCCCGGTGACCCTGCTGGATCTGGACCTGCTGTTGCAGGCCTGGCAACAGGCCGGCCACTGAATGGACGCCCGGGTAGCCCTGGTGGCCTGGCAGTGGCAACACTGGCACTTTGCGCTGGACACCCGCCACATCAAACGCCTGCAGCCGGGCCAGGCGACAACCAACACCCTGCTGATGCACCAGCTGTTCTGCCTGGACGACCCCGCTTTGCCGGTTAACTGGCTGCTGGAGTGTCACAGCGGCGAGCACCGCTGCCAGCTGGGGCTTCACCATGAACCCAGGCATATCGAAGTGGCCGCACACCAGCTGCTCCCGCTCCCCGCCGCCGTGCTGGCAGGCCGAAATTCTCCCTGCATCCGGGCGCTGGTCTGGTATCCTGAGCAGCCGCCCATGTTGCTGCTGGATGCACACCGGCTAACCCCTGCAGCTCATCCGCACACACCCTGATTTCCCGTTTTCCCGGTCCACGGAGACCCTTCATGACAACCCAGCAAGGCCGTTTCAAGCGCTGGAATAGCGAAAAAGGCTATGGCTTTATTGCCCGCGACCATGCCGACGATGTTTTTGTCCATATCAGCCAGCTCCAGCCGGGGGTGCAACCCCGCCCCGGCCTCGAAGTCCTGTTCGAAGTGCAGCAAGACCGCCAGGGCCGCTGGCAGGCACGCCAGGTACGTCTGCCCGGCATGAGCCTGGAGCCGCTGCAGCCCCGTCCGCAGCAACGAAACTCGCAGCATCCGCAGCAACGGCCCGCCCCCCGGCAGCCAGCCAGTACCCCGCGGCCGGGTTCACTGCAGGCGCTGCTGAAAAAACTGCTGGCACTGGCGGCACTGGTCATCATTGTCCTGATCGCCTGGAAAAGCATTGCTCCTTTTTACGAGGGCTTTGCCAACCCGGCCACCCGCAGCAACCAGCCCGCCGCCGAGCGGATGGTGATCAGCGGGCCCCACGCCAACAACCCCCAGCTGGAGCACACCCTGCGCCTGATCCGCCAGGGCGGCCCCTTCCCGCATCGCCAGGACGGCACCACCTTTCAAAACCGGGAAGGTCGGCTGCCCCGTGCCGCCAGCGGCTATTACCGGGAATACACAGTCAGCACCCCCGGGGCATCCAACCGGGGCGCACGACGGGTCGTCACCGGCGGCCAGCCGCCTGATGTCTATTACTACACCGAAGACCATTACCACTCATTCATCCGCCTGGAGGTTCGCCCATGAACCCGACGCATGCTGCCATGCTGCAGTTGCCGGACCGGCCCGACAAGGCCGCCCTGCTGGCTGCCTTTGCTGATTACTGCCAGTTTCCCGATTACTTCGGCCACAACTGGGACGCATTGAACGACTGTCTGGCCGACTGGATTCTGGCGCAAGACAGGCCGCTATGCCTGACGCTGGCAGGCGATACCGCACCCTGGAACGGCAACGCCGACTGGCACAGCTGTCTGGACATTCTCAACAGCCTGGTCGAAACCTGTCCCGGTTTCAGCTGGCAGCTGCAAGCACCGGCCAGTCTCCCAACGGAGGCCGACCCGGCATGAATGCCCTGCGTACACTGATATTTTTTCTGTTGCTGACCCTGTGGTGCCTGTTCTGGCTGCCGGTCACCCTGCTGTTTGGCCTGGTTCTGCCTTACCGCCAGCGCTACCGGCTGATCGCTGTATGCTGGAGCAAAGTCACCTTGTGGCTGGCCCGCTTTGTACTGGGCATTCGTTACCGCATTACCGGTCTGGAAAACATTCCGCAACAGCCCTGTGTGATTCTGGCCAAGCACCAGAGCGCCTGGGAAACCTTCTTTCTGTCTGCGCAGTTTTACCCGCTCAGCCAGGTACTCAAGCGCGAGCTGCTGAATATCCCGGTATTTGGCTGGGCGCTGCGCACCGTCAAGCCCATTGCCATCAACCGGGAGCAACCCAAACAGGCGCTGCGCCAGCTGGCCGAACAGGGTGCCGAACGGCTGGGCCGGGGCAACTGGTTGCTGATTTTCCCTGAAGGTACCCGGCTGCCACCGGGCCAGCTGGGCAAATTCTCCCGGGGCGGCGCCCAGCTGGCTGCCCGGGCCGGGCTGCCGGTGTTGCCGGTTACCCACAATGCCGGCCGCTGCTGGCCCAAAACCGACTGGCGCAAATCGCCGGGCATCATTGATGTGGTGATAGGTCCGCCCATTTATCCCGATGGCAATGATTCTGCGGCAATAGCCCGGCTCAATCAGCAGGCATACCTGTGGGTCGCCCGGGCCCAGCATGCGCTGGGCGAGCTGGACCCCGAGGTATGGGAAAAAATCAGCAGCGAGGCAGAAGCCGCCTCAATGACCGCTGATTAGGGCATCGGCTACCGCAGCCAGGTCATCAAACACCAGCGTGCCTGCCGGCAGTGTCTTGCCGGCAGTCTGGCCACCCTTGCCGGTTTTAACCAGCACCGGTTGTGCACCCACCGTCACCGCCGCCTGCAAATCCCGCAGGCTGTCGCCAACAAACCAGACACCGGCCAGTCCGGTTTCATAATGACGGGCAATCTGCTGCAACAAACCCGGCGCCGGCTTGCGGCACTCGCAGCCATCATCCGGCCCGTGCGGGCACCAGGCAATCAGCCCGATCTGCGCCTGCCGGGCAGCCAGTAATGCACGCAGCTTGTCATGCATGGCTTCCAGCGTAGCCTCATCGTAATAACCCCGCGCCAGCCCTGACTGGTTGGTGGCCACCGCTACCGTCCAGCCGGCATGATACAGCCGGGCCAGCGCCGCAATGGCACCGTCAAGCGGCTGCCACTCGTCTACCGTTTTAATGTAAGCGTCGGAGTCGTGATTAATCACACCGTCGCGGTCAAGAATAATCAACTTCATGGCCAGGCCCTGCGGCAAATACAAAGCCCGCATTGTACGCAGCTTTGCCGACTGTGCGTAATTCGGGGTCAGAGTCACAACTCCGGCAAGCGGGTGGATTGTGACTCTGACCCCGAATTACCGGCGGGCATAATGCTGCGCCATTACTGCGCACACCATCAGTTGAATCTGGTGAAACACCATCAACGGCAAGATGGCCGGGCCCACGGCACCACCGGCAAACAACACTTGCGCCATCGGTACTCCGGTTGCCATGCTTTTCTTGGAACCACAAAACACAATGGTAATTTCATCTTCCTTGTTGAAGCCCAGCAGCCGGGACAGCCAGGTGGTGGTCACCAGTACTACCGCCAGCACCACCGCACAGACCAGCGTCAGCACCACCAGCGACAGCGGCGGCACCTCATGCCAAAGTCCGGCCACCACCGCCGAACTGAATGCGGTATAGACCACCAGCAAAATGGAGCTCTGGTCGATATAACGCAGCCACTGGCGGTTGTTATCGACAAAGTTGCCAATCCAGCGCCGCATGTAGTGGCCCAGCAAAAATGGAAACAGCAATTGCAGGCTGATTTTGATCACCGCATCCAGCATGCCGGTGGTACCCGAGTCGGCATCCAGCATGATCTTCACCAGCAGCGGCGTCACCAGAATGCCCACCAGGCTGGAGGCCGAAGCGGCACAGACCGCCGCCGGAATATTGCCCCGGGCCATCGAGGTAAAGGCAATCGCCGACTGCACCGTTCCCGGCAACGCCGCCAGATACAGCATGCCCACCCACAGCTCGTTACCCAGCAAGGGCTTGAGCACCGGCGTCAGCGCCACCATCAGGAGCGGGAAAAACACAAAGGTAAAGGCAAAAATCACCAGATGCAGCCGCCAGTGCAACGCTCCGGCGACAATCGCCTGGCGTGTCAGCTTGGCGCCATGCAGGAAAAACAGCAGCGCAATGGCGGCATTGGTCAGCCACTTGAAAAACACCGCACCGCTACCCTGCGCCGGCACAAAGGTAGCGGCCAGAATGACCCCGATAATCAGCAGCGTATAGTCATCAAACACCATACGCAGGCGAGCATAAAACACAGACATGATCCGCTCCGGTTGCAGTTTCAATAGCGGCACTCTACTCTGGCTGGCAGCTTCCGGCTAACGCCAGACAGCAGCCCAATTGCTCCAGAAGGACAACCATGACCGGCATACCCGACCTGCACCAGCTCAGCCGCCTGCCCCGGCCGGTGTACGGGCACGCAGAAACCCTGCCCAACATTGCGCTGGGCTATGTTCACAGCCACCCCTGGCTGCAATTTTCATGGGCCAGCCGGGGCGTACTCGAAGTCCACACCACCCGGGGCCGCTATCTGGCTCCGCCGCAACGGGCAGTGTGGATTCCGGCCGGCATCGAACACCGGGTGCAGTGCAGTTCCAGCACGCTGCTACGCAGCCTCTACATTGAACAGGACCGGTTGCCGACACGTCAGGAATGCTGCGTGGTCGAGGTCAGCCCCTTGCTGCGCGAACTGATCCACGCCTTCAGTCAGCGCCCCATCGAATATGACCTGGCTGGCCCCGACGCCCGGCTGGTAACCGTACTGCTGGACGAACTGGCTGCGGCGCCCGCCCAGGAATCAATGTTGCCTTTGCCGGCCGACCCCCGCCTGCAACAGATTGCCCGACAGCTCCAGCAACAGCCGGACCACCCCTTTCGCCTGCAGGACTGGGCCAGCCAGTTCGGCGTTTCGGAAAAAACCCTTGGCCGCCTGTTCCAACGTCAGACCGGGCTAGGTTTTCGACTATGGCGCCAGCGGCTGCGGGTGCTGAGCGCCCTGCCATTGCTGGAGCAACAACAGCCGGTTACCGAGGTGGCCCTGGCCTGCGGCTACGACTCGGTCTCAGCCTTTATTGCCGCTTTCAGCGCCCTGTTTGGCCGCACGCCAGGCGATTTTTTTCGCAGCTCCCAAACAGAAAAGCCCGGTCTTTAACCGGGCTTTTCCCTGCAACACAAGGCTTACAGCGCTGCCAGTCCCGCCTTGGCGGTTTCCAGGTCCTGGTCAGCGGTCACACCAGACACGCCAATGGCGCCCACCACCTGGCCATCCACACGAATGGGGGTAGCGCCCTTGACCTTGACGCCTTCGGCCAGTGACAGAAACGAAGGAGCACCGTTATTGATCAGCTCCTCAAGCATACCGGAATCCCAGCGTCCCAGCGCCGAGAAACGTGCCTTGCCCATGGCAATCTGGGCACAGAGCGGGAATGCGCCATCCAGACGCAGCATGCCCAGCATGTGGCCACCATCGTCAACCACGGCAATGGATACCGCCCAGCCATTTTGCAGGGCATGGTCACGGGCCGCATTCAGCATGCGTTGTACATCATCCAGCGAAAGCACAGGTTTCATTTGCATTGGTGTTTACCTTGATAATTAAAAGACCGCACTGACTTTGCTGGAGGCACAGCAGACTGTCAACTATCGGCCAGCATTCCCTCAATCACCTGCTGCATTTTCTGCAGGCGGGCTTCCCAGCTACCCGTGATCTGCTGCACCGGTTGCCGGCGTTGCAGCAGCCACTGCTCCAGCCCGGCGTGAAACGCCTGCCGGTCAGCCAGCGCCGGCTGACAGCGTTGACCGTCGGCCTGCCAGGGCAAGCCATCGGGGCTGAGTAAAAACACCGCATCGTAATGCTGCGCCGCCAGCAGCTCATCAATCCACTGCGGGCTCCGGCCAAACAGGGTCAGGCTCCACTGCCGGTTGCTAAGCAAATGGGTATCCAGCAGCAACAGTGGCGGGCACAGCTCCCTAGCGGCCTGTTCGCGCCGCCATTGTTCCCGGGCTATGATTTCAACGTCGGCATAACAGGTATCGCGCCGGTGCAGCTCGATGTATTCACGCACATATTCACCTACCACCGGCGCCCTGAAGCGTTCGGCCAGCGCTGCGCACAGGCTGCTTTTGCCAGCGGACTCCGGCCCGGTCAGCACCACCACCTTCATGCCGTGGCCACCTGCGGTTGCGGGCGGCCCCACTGCCACCAGCCATAGGCGGCCAGTCCGGTAAAGGCCACATACAGCAGCGCCGTCATGTGCAGGTCGACCGACAGGAACATGCCGACATAGATCACATCCAGCACCAGCCACAGCGGCCAGCATTGCAGCCGCTTGTTGGCCATCCAGTACTGGCCGACCAGGCTAAAACCAGTCAGCGCCGCATCCAGCCAGGGCAAATTGGCGTCGGTGTAGTGGCTCATCAAGGCGCCCAGCACCAGCGTAATCAACAGGCCAACCGCCAGATCACGCAACACCCGCACACCCGGCAACACTGTCACCGGCAAGGGTTGCTCCGCTGTACCGCCACGCAGCCAGCGCCACCAGCCATAGCCCTGTAATACCGCATACACCCCCTGTAGCAGCATTTCCGAATACAGGCGGGCATCGTAAAAAATGCCGATATACAGCAACACCATGGCCAGCCCGACGGGCCAGGCAATCGGCTTCTGCCGGGTCATCAGCCAGACGGACAGCGCACCCAGAATGGCGGCAAGGGATTCAATCCAGAACATCAACAGCACCTGCAAAAAGGGTCGCCATTATAGGTCAGCTTTACAGCCGCCGCCCGTAGTAGCACCATGAGCAACCCAGCAGCCGCACCGGAGATCGCCATGCCCCAGCACCTTGCCAACCCCCACCTGTTCCGTCAGCAGGCATTTGTTGGCGGTCAATGGCTTGATGCCGACAACAACCAGTGGCTACAGGTGCACAACCCGGCCACCGGCGAACGGCTGGGACAGGTGCCTAACATGGGTGCTGATGAAACCCGCCGAGCCATTGCAGCAGCCCATGCCGCCCTGCCCGCCTGGCGCAGCCAGACCGCCGCCGCCCGCCAGCAACTGCTGCAACGCTGGTATGAACTGATGCTGGAACACCAGGACGACCTGGCCCGGCTGATGACGCTGGAACAGGGCAAACCGCTGGCCGAGGCCAAAGGCGAAATCGCCTATGCCGCTTCGTTTGTGCAGTGGTTTGCCGAAGAAGGCAAACGGGCCTATGGCGATGTGATTCCCTCTACCAGCGCCAGCTCACGGCTGCTGGTGATCAAACAGCCGGTGGGCGTGTGCGCCGCCATTACCCCCTGGAACTTTCCCGCCGCCATGATTACCCGCAAAGCGGCGGCTGCGCTGGCAGCCGGTTGCACCCTGGTGATCAAACCCGCCTCGCAAACCCCGTTCAGCGCACTGGCGTTGATGGTGCTGGCAGAACAGGCCGGCATTCCCGCCGGTGTGCTGTCGGTGGTTACCGGCCAGGCAGCGGCCATTGGCAGCGAGCTGACCGGCAACCCGCAGGTGCGCAAGCTGTCTTTTACCGGCTCGACCCGGGTGGGCCGCCAGTTGCTGCGTGACTGTGCCGACGACATCAAAAAGGTGTCACTGGAGCTGGGCGGCAATGCGCCCTTTATCGTGTTTGAAGATGCCGATCTGGATGCCGCCGTGACCGGTGCGCTGGCCGCCAAATACCGCAATGCCGGCCAGACCTGCGTATGCGTCAACCGCTTTTATGTCCATGAAAGCGTACAGCAGGCTTTTGCCGACAAGCTGATCGCCGCCGTGCGCCAGCTGCCGGTGGGTAACGGGCTGGCACCCGACACCCGTATCGGCCCGCTGATTGACGAGTCGGCGGTCACCAAGGTGGAACAACACATCCAGGATGCGCTGGCCGGCGGTGCACAGCTGCAAACCGGTGGCCACAGGCTGCACGGCACCTTCTTTGCTCCTACGGTACTGACCCGCGTCGCCCCCGATGCGCTGCTGGCCCGGGAGGAAACCTTTGGCCCGCTGGCCGGACTGATTCCCTTTACTGACGAAGCCGAAGCCGTCCGCCTGGCCAACAACACTGAATATGGGCTGGCTGCCTACTTCTACAGCCGTGACATTGGCCGCTGTCTGCGGGTGGGCGAAGCGCTGGAATACGGCATGGTCGGCATCAATAGCGGGCTGATCTCCAACGAAGTAGCTCCCTTTGGCGGCATCAAGGCGTCCGGACTGGGCCGGGAAGGCTCCCGCTACGGGCTGGATGAATACATGGAGCTCAAGTATCTGCATCTGGGCGGGCTGTAATCCGCTGCCCGCCATACCCTTGCCCGGCATTTCCGTTTACACTCACTGCCTTATCGCTTGCCACAGGAGCCCGCCATGACCCTTTTCTTCCGCCTGTTTTCCGCTCTGGTGCTGGCCTGTGCTCTGTCAAGCCCGGCGGCCCACGCCAGCAATGCGCCCGAGGCGCCCGAGGTCAGCTATATCAACCTGATGCCCGGCGTAGTCGGCAACTATGCGGCCGGTGGCAACAAGCTCAAGTTCTACAAGGCGGACATTGCCCTGCGTATCATGAGCACCAACAAGGACCGGGTGACCTATCACGAACCGCTGATCCGCGATCAGCTGGTGCTGCTGTTCTCGCAAAAAACCGACGAAGACTTTGCCGGTATCGAAGGCAAGGAAGCGATCCGCAAAGAGGCGCTGGAGCGGGTCCGCCAGGCGCTGACCCAGGAAGAAGGCGAGCCCCTGGTCGACGACCTGCTGTTCAACAACCTGGTAGTACAGAACTGACCGGCCCGACACCGTCACTCGGGACCCGGTGCTCAACACCGTCGTTACCCGGC
>CAZMLX010000002.1:24904-40324 GCA_964567275.1 uncultured Thiopseudomonas sp.
GACCGGCCCGACACCGTCACTCGGGACCCGGTGCTCAACACCGTCGTTACCCGGCTTGACCGGGTAACCTCCTGCAAACAGGTGCGCTGCCAAGGCAGATCACCCGATCAAGTCGGGTGATGACCAGAAGATCGGGCTTCAGGCAATGACGGCTGACCGGGCTTGCGCAGCACGCCGGTCACCACCTGCCAGCTAACCGGCAAGCCCTGTGGCTGGCGCTGACGCTCATAGGCCTGCTGAATCTGCTGCCAGGCGGTACGCCCCAGCAAGCCGCCAGCCTGTTCATGCTGCGAATGATGTGCCCCTATGCCTTTCAGATGCTGCAACACACGGCGCACATCGGCGTAATGCTGCAACTGCAACTCGCACTGCAGCTGTTGCACCACCAGCCCGCTGTCGGCACACAGCTGCTGGTAGGCAGCAAAGCTGCGAAACGCATTCACCCCGCGCCGGCCACTGCCGGCCAGCCAGCTGTCGGCCAGCTCCTGCAAAGTCCCTTGCGCAAGGCTGCTGAACACCAGCAACCCGCCCGGCCGCAGCACCCGCCGAACCTCTGCCAGCACAGCAGAAAAGTCCCCGCACCATTGCAAGGCCAGGCTGCTGAACACCAGATCCAGGCTGTCACTGGCCAGCGGCAACGCCTGGGCATCTCCGCACAGATGCAGCGGACCCGGACGCAATACCCGCGCCTGCTGCAGCATGCCTGGCGCCAGATCCAGCGCCAGCCCCTGCGCTGCCGGAAAGCGCAGGTCCAGTTGCCGGCAGAAATAACCGGTACCACAGCCCAGATCCAGCCAGTGCCGGACAGCAAAATGCCCGGGCAACCGGCGCAACAGCTCATGGCCGACCGACCGCTGCAAGGCAGCTTCGCCGTCATAGCTGGCAGCCGCTGCAGAAAAAGCCTGCGCCACCGGGTCAGCAAGGTTCATGATTGCTCCCCGCCATCCATGCCAACAGATGATCAGCCACGGTCTGATGGCGGGTCAGAATAAAAGCGTGGCTACCGGACAGCACATCCACCTGCGCCTGCGGATTGAGCCTGCGCACGGCATCAGCTACCGCCACCGGCACCAGTGCATCCTGTTCTGCCAGCAGGTGCAGCTGCGGGCACTGTAACTCCGTGATGGCGATGCGGTTATCCAGCTGCGCCAGCCAGGCCAGGCTGGCGACTTGCGCCGGTTTCGCCGTGACCCTGTCCATACTGACTGCAGCTGCTACGTCCTCACCCTGCAAACACAACAGCTCAAACCGGCCAAGCGTGCCCGCCCAGTCACGAGCTGCGCGACGGCTGAAATTTTTGAAATCCCGCTCCGGCATGGCCTGGGGCCAATCCGCACGGGCAACAAAACAGGCATTGCTGCCCAGCGTGATCAACCCCGGGCAACCACGGCCACGACGATGCGCCAAAGCCGTCGCCAGCATGCCGCCCAGCGACCAGCCGGCCAGCCAGCTGTCAGCCGGAATCTGCTTATCCAATACATCCAGCGCCTGTTCCAGAGACTCGCACTCTGGCAGCGGCAACACCTGCACCTCATGCGCATGCGACAGGCTGTCGGCCAGCGGCAGCAACGGAGCCACACCCAGCCCCCAGCCGGGTAGCAGGCTAATTTTCATGCTGGCATCCCTTGGTACGACTCGGTTACATCATTGCCCACTTTTAGCAGGTAAACGTCATTATCCTGCTTAAGCGGAAATACCCCTGCCACGTCATCACCCGGCTTGACCGGGTGATCCCCAACAAGAGTGCACAAAGGCAGGGAGATCACCGCATCAAGTGCGGTGATGACGGGTTTCATCCATGTAGGTGCGAATTTATTCGCACAAGCACAAGGCGCAGAGCCCAATGTGCGAATGAATTCGCACCTACACATTGGCAAACTCCCCGTGCACCTGTTCCAACGCCATCAGCAACTGCTCTACTTGCTCCCGACTATGGCCGGCGGTCAAGGTGATACGCAGGCGAGCCCCACCTTCCGGTACCGTCGGCGGACGGATGGCAGTGACCCAGACACCCAGCTCCCGCAGGCGTTTCGACATGGCCAGCGCACGGCCACTGTCACCGACCAGCAACGGCTGAATGGCGGTGGGGCTGGCAACCAATGGCAAGCCCAGCAATCCGGCCTCGTGGCGGAACAGCCGGATCAGCGCCTGCAAATGGGCCCGGCGTTCACTGTCCTCACGGGCCAGTTGCACACTGGCCAGCGTGGCGCAGGCCACCGCCGGTGAGCTGCTGGTGGTGTAAATGTAGGGGCGGGCGAACTGGATCAGGCTGTCAATCAATTCACGGCTACCGGCAACAAAGGCACCCGAGCTGCCCAGTGCCTTGCCCAGGGTGCCCATCAACACCGGCACCTGCTGCGGGTTCAGGCCAAAATGTTCCAGCGTGCCGGCGCCGGTTGCGCCCAGCACACCCAGGCCGTGGGCATCGTCCACCATCACCCAGGCGGCATGTTGCCCGGCCAATGTGCAAATGTCCGGTAGTAGCGCCAGATCGCCATCCATGCTGAATACGCCGTCGGTGGCAATCAGGGTATCGCCCTGACAGCGGGCCAGATGGCCGGCCAGGCTGGCCATGTCATTGTGCAGGTAGCGCTGGAAACGGGCACCGGACAGGCGGCCACCATCCAGCAGCGAGGCATGGTTAAGGCGGTCGTGCAGCAGATGATCGCCGGACTGCAGCAAGGCGGTGAGCACCGCCAGATTGGCCTGGTAGCCACTACCAAACAGCAGTGCAGCTTCACGACCGGTCCAGTCGGCCAGTGCCTGCGCCAGCGCTTCGTGGGGCTGCATGTGGCCGGTGACCAGATGTGCCGAGCCACCGCCCACACCCCAGCGCTGTGCGCCTTGTTGCAAGGCTTCAATCACCTGCGGATGGCTGGCCAGCCCCAAATAATCATTGGACGCAAAAGCCAGATATTCGCAGCCATCAATGCGCAATAGCGGCCCCTGCGGGCCCTGCACACAGACATGCCGACGATAGCGCTGCGCCTGTTGCTGGGCGTCCAGCCGGGCGGCGAGGTCAAAGGCCATGGTTATTGCACGGTGGCGTCGTAAAACAGCTCGTTGTTGCGCTGCTGCAACACGGCCTGCTCCAGCGCCGCATAGTGCACATCATCACTGTGCTCCTGGCGCTGCTCGGGCTGGATACCCAGGCGGGCAAACAGCTGGCGGTCACGGTCAGCTTCGGGGTTGTCGGTGGTCAGCAGCTTGTCGCCGTAGAAAATCGAGTTGGCACCCGCCATAAAGGCCAGCGCCTGCATTTCGTCGTTCATCTGTTCACGCCCGGCGGACAGGCGCACATGGCTTTGCGGCATCATGATGCGCGCCACCGCCAGCATGCGGATGAAATCAAAGGGGTCTACATCTTCGGCGTCGGCCAGCGGCGTGCCCTGCACCTTGACCAGCTGGTTGATGGGCACGCTCTCCGGATGCTCGGGCAGATTGGCCAGTTCCATCAGCAGCTTGGCACGGTCGACCAGTGACTCGCCCATGCCGAGAATGCCGCCGGAGCAGATTTTCATGCCGGCATCGCGCACATGGGCCAGGGTTTCCAGCCGCTCGCCAAAACTGCGGGTGGTGATGATCTGGCTGTAAAAATCGGGCGAGGTGTCCAGGTTGTGGTTGTAATAGTCCAGCCCGGCTGCGGCCAGCTCGCGGCTCTGTTGCTGGTCCAGCCGGCCCAGCGTCATGCAGGTTTCCAGCCCCATGGCTTTCACGCCTTTGACCATTTCCAGCACATAAGGCATGTCCTTGGCGGTGGGGTGCTTCCAGGCCGCACCCATGCAGAAACGGGTCGAGCCCTGTGCCTTGGCACGCTGTGCCTCGTCCAGCACCTTCTGCACTTCCAATAGCTTTTGCTTGTCCAGACCGGTGTTGTAGTGGCCAGATTGCGGGCAATATTTGCAGTCTTCGGGGCAGGCACCGGTCTTGATCGACAGCAGGGTGGATACCTGCACACGGTTGGCATCAAAATGCTGGCGGTGTACCTGTTGCGCACGGAACATCAGGTCGTTGAACGGCAGGGCAAACAGGGCCAGCACCTCGTTAAGGTGCCAGTCGTGACGGATGGCGGCAGGCATGGGTCGTTTCCTTGTGGTGGCTGCTAGACTGCTTGAAACGCCGCAATTTTCACGGAGGAAACATGCTCTGTCAACTTGCACTAATCAAGAATGTTTACAGAAGACTCACCGAGCCCGACCATTGCCTGCTCTGCCTGACCCCGCTGCGCAACCAGCCACTGGCCCTGTGCAACGGCTGTCAGCTGGACCTGCCCTGGCTGTTGCACAGTTGCCGGCACTGCGCCCTGCCGCTGCCCGCCGACGCCACCCGCTGCAGCCAGTGCCTGGCTGACGCCCCGCTGTTCCGGCTGGCCCGCTGCGCCTGGCGGTATGATTTTCCGGTCAACGCCCTGATTGGCGGTTTCAAATACAACCGGCAATGGCCGGCCGGCCAGTTGCTCAGCAGCCTGCTGGCCACCCACCTGCAACACCTGCATGAAGAAGAAGACCTGACCTTGCCCGACGCACTGATTCCGGTACCCCTGTCAGCCCGCCGCTTGCGCCAGCGGGGCTACAACCAGGCGCTGATGATTGCCCGCTGGCTGGGCAAGCCGCTGCGCGTGCCGGTGTTGCACAACAGCGTTAAACGGGTTCGCAATACCCAGATCCAGCAGGGGTTGAATGCCCGGCAACGGCAAGCCAACATGCTCAATGCCTTTGCCGTTACCCGCCCGGCCCAGGTATGCGGCCGCCATCTGGCGCTGGTGGACGATGTCCTGACCACCGGCGCCACCTGCACCGCCCTGACCAAAGCTCTACTGGCCGCCGGCGCAGCCCGGGTCGATGTCTATTGCCTGGCCCGGGCCGGACGGCTGGACAACAGCCTCAGTCAGCCGCCCTGAAGCGGTAAAACAGGTTGGGCTCACCCACCACGTAAATTGTGCCCTGCCGGTCCATGGCCACGCCCTCGGCCTGGTCAATGCTGCGTTCCAGTCCGTTAAAACCGCCCATAAAACTCATGAAACTGACCGGCTCGCCTTTGCTGTCGAGCTCCAGCAACATGCGTGACTCATCCGACAACACCAGCAGATGCCCGGTATTGCTGTCCAGATCCAGCCCGGAAATATCCCGCATAAACAACTCGCCGGACGGCAACTCCTGCAAGGCACCAAAACGGTTGAGCAACAAATCAAACTCCAGCGCATAGAGCGCATGCGGATTTCGTTCCTTGGCCAAAATGAAACGGGCATTGCGGCTGTCCCAGGCAATGCCTTCCAGCCCCTTGTTGCGTGGATACATAAAAGCATCGTCCAGCAAACCCAGATCCAGATGTAGCGCCTGACTCAGGTCCAGCCTGTCGTCCAGCGGCAAGCTGAACACAATCAGCGTACCCCGCCGCTCGTCCACCATGGCAAAGCGGCCATCGCTCAGCGCTTCTACCCCCTCCGGATCGGCCACCCCGGTCAGCTCGATTTCCCGTAACAAATCACCGTCCAGACTCAGCTGCACCAGCTTGGGGATTTTTCCGGTCACCGAAAACAGCGTATTGCTGGGCGCATGCCAGGTCAGGCCGGACAGCTCGTCCTTGAGCAAACGATCCAGCGGTTTACCGCTGATATCGGCGTTATAGCGGTTGAGCCAGATGCTGGCCTCGCGCTGCTGCTCGGAGGTCTGCTGTTCGCGCACCACCTGCCTCAACCGGTCGTCCCAGTGGAAATAATGGGCCAGCGCAGCCAGCAAGGCCGCCAGCAATAGTGGTAAAGCAATGTAATACCTGAATTTCATGCAGATCCTTAAAATTAAGCCATGGTGCTTGCCGTCTTTAAAAACATAAGGGGCACTGAACAAATTGGCTACCTTGCAATAAAGCCTGTGTCCGATGCTGTCATGCTGCGCGTAGTCGCAGCATCCATGGATTCTGCGACTCGCTATGCTCGCGCAGAATGACGGGATTGAGGTTTATTCAGTGTTTCCATAACAAAGGTAGCAAACCAACCATCAGAGCCCACTGTGACAACATAGCTCAGCAACAGGTTCAGCCTGCTTTGCCCATTTGTCTGCGGCGGCGTAGAATCCGGCTCATTCCATTCATGAATCCTGCAGGAAAGTCCCATGCCCGATTACCGCTCGAAAACCTCCACCTTTGGCCGCAACATGGCCGGTGCCCGTGCCCTGTGGCGTGCCACCGGCATGAAAGATGAAGACTTCAAAAAGCCCATCATTGCCGTCGCCAACTCCTTCACCCAGTTCGTACCCGGCCACGTGCACCTGAAGGACATGGGCCAGCTGGTTGCCCGCGAGATTGAAAAAGCGGGTGGTGTAGCCAAGGAATTCAACACCATCGCCGTGGACGACGGCATCGCCATGGGTCACGACGGCATGCTCTACTCGCTGCCCAGCCGTGAAATCATTGCCGATTCGGTGGAATACATGGTCAACGCCCACTGCGCCGATGCGCTGGTGTGCATTTCCAACTGTGACAAGATCACCCCCGGCATGCTGATGGCCGCCCTGCGCCTGAACATTCCGGTGGTGTTCGTCTCCGGCGGCCCCATGGAAGCCGGCAAAACCAAACTGGACAACAATCCGCTCAACCTGGTCGATGCCATGGTGATCGCCGCCGAAGACTGCGCCACCGACGAAGAAGTGGCCGAAGTTGAACGCAGCGCCTGCCCGACCTGCGGCAGCTGCTCCGGCATGTTTACCGCCAACTCCATGAACTGTCTGGTCGAGGCGCTGGGGCTGGGCTTGCCCGGCAACGGCACCACGCTGGCCACCCACGCCGACCGCGAGCAACTGTTCCTGCAAGCTGCCCGCACCATCGTCGAGATTACCCAGCGTTACTACCGCGACGGCGACGCATCGGTACTGCCGCGCAACATCGCCAACTTCAAGGCGTTTGAAAACGCCATGACCATGGACATCGCCATGGGCGGCTCCACCAACACCATCCTGCACCTGTTGGCTGCCGCCCAGGAAGGCGAAGTTCCCTTTGACCTGCGTGACATCGACCGCCTGTCCCGCCTGGTACCGGAGCTGTGTAAGGTGGCACCCAACATCCAGAAATACCACATGGAAGACGTGCACCGTGCCGGCGGCATCTTCGCCATCCTCGGCGAGCTGGCACGTGGCGGCCTGCTGCACACCGATCTGCCCACCGTACACAGCAAAACCATGGCCGATGCCATCGCCCAATGGGACATCACTCAGACCAGCGACGAAGCGGTACACACCTTCTACAAAGCCGGCCCTGCCGGCATTCCGACCCAGACCGCCTTCAGTCAGGCCACCCGCTGGCCGAGCCTGGATCTGGACCGTGAAAACGGCTGTGTGCGCAGCGTTGAACACGCCTACAACAAAGAAGGCGGTTTGGCGGTGCTGTACGGCAACATCGCCGAAGACGGCTGTGTAGTGAAAACCGCCGGCGTTGACCCGTCCATCTGGGTGTTTGAAGGCAAGGCAAAAATCTTTGAAAGCCAGGACGATGCAGTACGCGGCATTCTTGCTGACGAAGTGAAACCTGGCGATATCGTCATCATCCGCTACGAAGGCCCCAAAGGCGGCCCCGGCATGCAGGAAATGCTCTACCCGACCAGCTACCTGAAATCCAAAGGGCTGGGCAAGGAATGTGCGCTGCTGACTGACGGCCGTTTCTCCGGCGGCACCTCCGGCCTGTCCATCGGCCACGCCTCACCGGAAGCCGCCGCTGGCGGTGCCATTGGTCTGGTACAGGAAGGCGACCGCATCCTGATCGACATCCCTGCCCGCAGCATTCAACTGCTGGTCAGCGATGAAGAACTGGCCGCCCGCCGCCTGCATCAGGATCACATTGGCTGGAAACCAGCTAAAGAACGTCCACGTAAGGTAAGTACTGCACTGAAAGCCTACGCCCTGCTGGCGACCAGTGCGGATAAGGGAGCGGTGAGGAATAAGGAGTTGTTGGGCTGATTTTTGCCTTAGCTAGTTACAAACACAAACCGGGCCTTGCGCCCGGTTTTTTGCGCCTCGCTTGTGCTACATTGACACGACATTGTTTTTACAAACGGAGATCGGCATCATGGCCAACACCACCATTACAGTACGTACCGATACAGAGCTAAAAGCCGATGCGCAGAAAGCGTTGGCCGAGCTTGGCATGGACATGAGCACCGCAATCAACGTTTTTTTACGCCAGGTGGTGCGTTGCCAGGCTATCCCGTTCGAGATTAGCCAGGCGCCAGTTAACACCGTCAAACTGGGTGGCTGGGAAGGAAAAATCAAGCTGTCTGAAGACTTTAACGAGCCGCTGACAGACTTTCAGGATTACATGGAATGAATGGCTACCTGCTTGATACCTATGTGGTTCTTTGGTTGGCACCAGCCCTGAGCAACTGTCTGAAACGGCGAAAAAAGTACTGTTGGGCTCCAGTGTACATTTGTATGTGAGTATTGCTTCCGCCTGGGAAGTAGCAATCAAGATCAGCCTTGGCAAGCTGGAACTGAGCGGCGGGGTAGACGGCTTTTTCAAGATTTGTGCCGACAATGGAATACAGATTTTACCGGTAAAGCAGAGCCATTTATCCTGGGTACAAAGCATGCCTTTTCATCACCGTGATCCGTTTGACCGGTTGTTACTGGCGACTGTACAAACAGAGGGGCTAACCCTGCTCAGTGCCGACAGCCAGGTTTACCGGTACAACATGGCTTGGGTGTGGTGAGCTTGCCAAAAAAGTAAGCGCTCCATAAACCCCACCTGTTTCCAGATGATTTAGAGCGCTATCGTAGTCACCGGTAAATCGTCGGTTCGCAGTTCCAGAGCAGCAGCTGTTCGATTTGCTCGGCAGACTGGCAAGCTGGCAGCTGCTCCATGACGTAACGCGTCCTGGCGTAAGGCTCTTTGCCGTTGGCCATGGCAGTTTGCATCAGGCTGTAGAGGATGGCGCTGGAGTCCGCACCGGCGGGCGTGTCGCTAAACAGCCAGTTTTTGCGGCCCACGGCGAAGTGACGGATGTCGCCTTCCACGGCATTGTTGTCGATCGGCAGGTAACCGGCTCCGGTGTAACGCAGGTGATGTCAGGGCTTGCACGACACACGCCCTGTCGCGATAATCCTTTCGCGACATTTTTTCTGGAATACTGTCGCGATTTGACAGATGCGCGACATTCCGAGGCAGCAGTATGACCGACACCACCCCTACAGCAGCGCCCTCGTTATTGCTGGAAAAACTCGCCGGATTTCCCGAAGGTGCGAGTATTGAGCGCCTTGAGCAGCTACTGCTCAACCCTCCACACCGGCGCACCTTGCAACGCTGGCTCAATGTGCTTATCGAGCAAGATCGGGTGCAACGCCTGGGCCAAGGGCGTGCTAGCCGCTATATTCTTAGTTCAGCCCAGATCAACGTAGACACAAAAGCAGCGCCTACATTTAATACCGGCCCGGACATACTGATTCCCTTGTCTGAACATGCCCGCGAGGTCGAAACGCTGGTACGTCGTCCTCTCGTTCAACGCCAGCCGGTGGGCTATCAGCGTAGCTTTCTGGATAGCTACCGGCCCAACCAAACCTGTTACCTCAGCCATAAGCTGCGCAACACTTTGTTTGAGCTGGGGCAGGCGGCCAGTAAAAACCAGCCTGCAGGCACTTTCGCCCGACAGCTGGCCAGTCGCTTGTTGATTGACCTGTCCTGGAACTCCAGCCGGCTGGAAGGCAACACCTATTCCCTGCTGGAAACCGAACGGCTGCTGTATGCCGGCGAGATTGCCACAGGCAAGGATGCCCTTGATGCGCAGATGATTCTCAACCATAAACAGGCCATCGAGTTTTTGATCGAGTCGGCGGGCGAGATTGGCTTCAACCGCTATACCCTGCTCAACCTGCATGCACTGCTGTCTGACAACCTGCTTGACGATCCCACCGCCAGCGGTCGCCTGCGCTCCATTGCCGTTGGCATTGGCCAAACCACTTTTTTGCCGCTGGAAAGTCCACAGCTGATTGATGAGTGCTTTAATCAGGTACTGGATACAGCAGCGGCCATACAGGACCCTTTCGAGCAGGCATTTTTCGCCATGGTGCATCTGCCGTACTTGCAACCCTTTGAGGACGTAAACAAGCGCGTGTCCCGCCTGGCTGCCAATATCCCGCTCATCCAGAACAACCTGTGCCCGTTGTCGTTTGTGGATGTCAGCCAGGGCAGCTACATCAGTGCCATGCTGGGTATTTACGAGCTGAACCGCATCGAGTTGTTGCGCGACCTGTTTGTGTGGGCCTACAAACGTTCGTGCGCCCGCTACTCCGCCGTTCGTCAGTCGCTCGGCGAGCCGGACCTGTTTCGCCTGCAACACCGGCAGAGCATCACTGAGGTCGTGATAGCCGTTGTGCAGGGGGGGTTAAACAAAACCCTGGCGATCCAGCATATTCAGGCCTATGCCACGCAACACCTTGAACCCGCTGACCGGCAGCGCTTTATCGAGGTGGTCGAAACCCAGTTACTGAGCCTGCACGAAGGCAGTATTGCCCGTTACCGGCTGAAACCGAGCGAATTTCACGCCTGGCAACGGGACTGGGGGTAGTTATTTGGACAGCGAAGCGAGGCTATCCAGTGTTTTCAAGGTACTCAAAACCATTTCCCCTCAAAGGTGTAGCAAGTGGCTTCGCAGTCGAGTTCCTGGATCAGGGTGCTCTTGCCGGATGGCATCCAGCGCATAGAGCTACACACTCTTGCCATCCCCAGGCAACAGTAGCTGACTCCTTTGCATGCAATTAGCGGGACGTTTCCTGCTCCAGCCGCTCCAGCAGTTGCACCACCTCGGTCGATAGCGGTTCGATGTCGGCATAGAGCGCTTCGGCTTCCTGATTTTTACCACCCTCACGCAGTTCGATGATGCGTGCAATGGTGTCGTGGAAGCGTTTGTGTGGCTGCTCGATGCGTTGCATGCTGTCACGCTGTCCATACTGCTCATGGCCTTCACCGTAATACCAGCGGCCCAGCACACAGTCCCGGTGCGAGGCTGCCTGGTCACGGGTTAGCCCGCCCTTGCCATCCAGATACACCCGCAGCCGGCCCTTCCAGGCAATGTGGGCGGCCTTGGCCATGGCAAAGCTGAAACCGTCCGAGCGGTATTTGAAGCGGCTGATGGCCAGCCGCAGGTTTTCCATCTGTTCCAGAATGCCGCTGGTTTCAGATACGGCCTGGTATGCTCCGGTAGCGGTTTCTTCGGCCACCATGTTGATGCTGGTAATGGAACTATCCATTTCCGCCGCCACCTGGCTTTGCTCTTCGGCCGCCGTCGCAATTTGCTGGCTCATCAGGCCAATATTGGATACCGACTCGACAATGCCGTTCAGGGCGGTTTCTGCCGCACCGGTCTCGACCACCACAGCGGCCGCACTTTCACTGCTATGCCGCATCATTTCAGCGGCACGGTCCGCCTGCATTTGCAGACGCTCGACAATGATACGAATGTCGCCGGTGGAGTTCTGGGTGCGTTGTGCCAGGGTGCGCACCTCATCCGCCACCACGGCAAAGCCTCGTCCCTGCTCGCCCGCCCGGGCCGCCTCGATCGCCGCATTGAGCGCCAGCAAGTTGGTCTGCTCAGCAATCGCACTGATGACCTGCATCACCTGCCCTACTTCATGGCTGTCCGCCTGCAAGGCCCGCATCACCTCGGATGACTCTTCTACCTGCTGCGACAAACCATGAATACTGTTAATGGTTTGCTCAACTACACTGCTGCCCTTGAGCGCCTGTTCGTTGGCGTGCTCGACCGAACCGGCAGCAACCGATGTATGCTGTGCCACCTCCTGCACAGTGGCTGCCATTTCGTTCATGGCCGTGGCAATCATGTCAATTTCACGGTGCTGGGTCTGGGTGCCTCTGGAGGTCTCTTCCAGCCGCTGCGCCACCTTGTCAATACTGACGCTGACACTGGATGCGGCGGTAGTCACCTCGCCAATCAGCTTGCCCACCTCACCCACCATGTGGTTGACCGTCCCCAGGATGCTGTCCGGATAACGGGTTTCGGCACGTACCGACAGGTCACCTCCGGCCACCAGCCGGATCAGTCTGGATACCTCCGCCGGCTCGGCACCAATGGTTTGCATCAACCAGCGAACCAGCCGCCAGCCAATCACCACTCCGGCCAAAATGGCCAAAAAGGTCACCGTCAGCATGATCAGCTGAAAACCCGCAGTAATGCTGCTGGCCCGCTCGACCTGGCTGGAAATCCGGGCTTCCTGGTAGTCAATATAGGCGTTGATCCGTTTCAGCCATTCGGCGTAGACCGGTGCAGTTTCCGAGCTCAGCAAATTCAGGGCGCCTGCCCGGTCGCCGTTATCCAGCAACTGCATGGTTTTCCGGGTCAGCTCCAGCCCTTGCTGTTCAATGCTGTCGATGGCCGCCAGCAAGGCTTTTTCATCGTTGCTGTCCAGCGGATGCTGCTGCAACAGGCGGGCCAGATCCTGTGCCGACTGGCTGTAGAACTCGGCCAGCTTCTGGATTTCGTCATAATGACGGTGACGCTGCACCACCTGGCTGGCCAGTACCGCATCACGGATGGCAATGGCACGGTCATGGACGCTACCCCTGAAGTTGATGGCATAGCGCTGCTTCGGACTGTCAATGGTGTTGACGTGCAACAGGTTTTGGTTGGCCTGACTGATCCGGTACACGCCAAACAGCGAAACCGCCAGCATCAAAGACAGCACAATACCAAAACCCCAAAAAAGCCTGCGGGACAGCGTCATGACTACTCCAGTAAAAATTTTGGGGGATAAACACCCGGACAGAAGGGCGCAGTGGCTGCGCCCGGCAGCACCTCATGTGCAAGCGAATCATCTTCCCGTTACTTAACTCACTTGTAAAGCGATCTGACGGCTTCAACCATCCGCCCGGCGTGATTATAGTCCAGCGGCAATGCCTGATAACCCGTTGCCACTTCCAGCACCAGGCTTGGAAAACCGTTAATTGGCATGCTTTGCGCCTGTTGCATCTGGTGTTGCAACCGCTGACGGGTTGGCTCGCTGTCAAGGTCTGCGGCAAAACGACGCACATCCAGCCCCAGCTCCTGCGCCAGCTGAATCAGCGTGGCATCGTCCGAGGGGTTCATGGCCCGCAGGTAATAGGCTCGCTGGATGGCAAGGATCATTTCACGTTCCAGCTGCTGGTTGGCAGCGGCCAGCACCGCCCGGCAGGCCGGCCAGGTCGAGCGTCTTGGCTGACAGTCGGTCCAGAAGTCGAAGTTGAACCCGGTGCCCGGCACATGCTGCTGAATCCGGCGCCAGGTGGCCTGCAGCATCTGCTGCATGTGGTCCGCCATTGGCGCATCGCTGTCCGGCGCCAGCCCGCCCAGCAGATACTCAATCTGTACCGGCAAATCCGCCAGTGCATCCTGCACCTGCTGCCACACCGGCACAAAGGCCCAGCACCAGCTGCACATGGGGTCGTGGATGTAATAAAGCCGGTTGATCTGCGGGTCCATGGGCCACCTCCATTAAACGTACCGGTCAGCACTTTACGTCAAGCCCGGGTTTTGCGCAGCAGCTGCCACAAAAAACCCCCGCTGTCATCGCTGCCAGCGGGGTTTTTTTAATGGCAGCTGTCGCTTACTTGCTGCGATCCGCACGTTTGCGGTCGCTTTCGGTCAGCAGCTTTTTGCGCAGGCGGATGGATACCGGGGTGACTTCCACCAGTTCGTCATCCTCGATGAACTCCAGCGCCTGCTCCAGCGAGAAGCGGATGGGCGGCACCAGCGCAACGGTTTCGTCCTTGCCGGAAGCTCGCATGTTGTCCAGCTTTTTGGCCTTGGTGGGGTTGACCACCATGTCGGTGTCACGGCTGTTGATGCCGGCCAGCTGGCCTTCGTAGATTTCATCACCGGGCGACAGGAACAGCTTGCCACGCTCCTGCAAGGTTTCCAGCGAATAGGTCAGCGCCTTGCCGCTGGCCATGGACACCAGTACGCCGTTCTGGCGGCTGGTCATCTCGCCGCTCTTGACCGGGCCGTAGTGGCTGAACGAGCTGGTCAGGATGCCGGTACCGGAGGTCAGGGTCATGAACAGGTTGCGGAAACCGATCAGGCCACGGGCCGGGATCACGTATTCCAGGCGGATGCGGCCCTTGCCGTCCGGCACCATGTTGCCCAGGTCGCCCTTGCGCAGACCCATTTGCTCCATGATGGCACCCTGGTGCTGCTCTTCGATGTCGATGATCACCGACTCGAACGGCTCTTCTTTAACGCCATCCACTTCCTTGACGATCACTTCAGGACGGGAAATGGCCAGTTCGAAGCCTTCACGGCGCATGGTTTCGATCAGTACCGACAGGTGCAGCTCGCCACGGCCGGATACCTTGAACTTGTCGGGATCGCCGGTTTCTTCCACCCGCAGCGCCACGTTGTGCAGCAGTTCTTTTTCCAGACGCTCTTTCAGGTTGCGGCTGGTCACGTACTTGCCTTCTTTACCGGCAAAGGGCGAGTCGTTGACCTGGAAGGTCATGCTTACGGTCGGCTCGTCCACGGTCAGCGCTGGCAGGGCTTCCACATGCTGCTGGTCGCACAGGGTGTCGGAAATAAACAGCGGCTCAAAGCCACTGATGCAGATAATGTCGCCAGCCTGGGCTTTTTCCACTTCCACGCGCTGCAGGCCATGGTGCCCCATGACTTTCAGGATACGGCCGTTGCGCTTTTTGCCGTCGGTGCCAATGGCGGTCACCGGGGTATTGGTGCCAACGCTACCACGGGTAATGCGGCCCACGCCGATCACGCCGAGGAAGTTGTTGTAGTCCAGTGCGGAAATCTGCATCTGGAACGGGCCGTCCACGTCGACTTCTGGCGGCCGAACGTAGTCAACAATGGCCTGGAACAGCGGGTCCATGTTGTCAGCCATTTCGGACGGGTCCATGCCGGCAATGCCGTTCAGGGCGCTGGTGTAGACAATCGGGAAGTCCAGCTGCTCGTCGGTGCCGCCCAGGTTGTCGAACAGGTCAAAAATCTGGTCGATGACCCAGTCAGGACGGGCGCCGGGACGGTCGATCTTGTTGACCACCACAATAGGGTTCAGGCCGGCCTGGAAGGCTTTCTGGGTTACAAAACGGGTTTGCGGCATGGGGCCGTCGATGGAGTCCACCACCAGCAGCACGCAATCCACCATACTCAGCACACGCTCAACCTCGCCACCAAAGTCGGCGTGACCGGGGGTGTCAACGATATTGATGCTGTAGTCGTTCCACTTGATGGCGGTGTTTTTGGCCAGAATGGTGATGCCACGCTCTTTTTCCTGATCGTTGGAGTCCATCACCCGGTCGGATTCCAGCTCTTTACGGTCCAGCGTGCCGGAAGCACGCAACAGCGCATCAACCAGGGTGGTTTTGCCATGGTCCACGTGGGCAATGATGGCAATGTTTCTTAGTTTCTCAATCACAATGTCTTTCTCTGGTTATTAAGTTTAA
>CAZMLX010000003.1:0-37491 GCA_964567275.1 uncultured Thiopseudomonas sp.
CACCGGGTCTTGCTTCATATTGCGACTCTTTTCATTCCGTCGTTACCCGGCTTGAGCGTATAACTTCCTGCTCTCCGTCATTCTACGTTTTGCGCAGCAAAATCGCAGAATCCATGGGTTTATGTCTTCGGTGTGGCAGATCGGGCGGGGCGCTGCGCAAAGCTGCGCTGCCACGACCGCCCGGGGGCGTTCATGGCGCTGAGGCTTTGCTTCGGCCCCGCCCGATCTGCGGCTACACCCTGCTGTTGGGGGAGTAGCCCGGCTGTGCCGGGCTGCTGTCGCAGGTGATTGCGGCTGGCACCGGGTCTTGCTTCATATTGCGACTCTTTTCATTCCGTCGTTACCCGGCTTGACCGGGTAACCTCCTGTTCTCCGTCATTCTCGTTTTGCGCAGCAAAATCGCAGAATCCATGGTTTTTTTGCAAGGCAAACACCGGGTTGCGGTTCTTTGGTCGTTCCTGGCTGTTAAAAAACGGCTAAAAATGGCACTATCACATCTCTTTTCGCATCGGCAGAGCGGTCTTGCAGCCAGTATCCGGCTGCAGGTACCTGCTGGCAGGCCACGAGCCTTCCGGCTGCATACAAGAGGTTATTTATGGCAACACCCGGAATCACGCCGGCACTTGAGGTGCGCAACCTGCACAAAAGCTATGGCAACCTTGAAGTCATTAAAGGCGTTTCGCTGGCGGCCTGTGATGGTGATGTAATTTCCATTCTGGGTTCATCCGGCTCCGGCAAGTCCACTTTTTTGCGCTGTCTGAACCTGCTGGAGAACCCGCACCAGGGCCAGATTTTTTTCTCCGGCGAGGAGCTGCAGCTCAAAGCCGACAAGACCGGCGCCCTGCAAGCGGTAAGCAATGCCCAGATCAACCGGCTGCGTACCCAGGTCGGTTTTGTATTCCAGAATTTCAACCTGTGGCCGCACATGACGGTGCTCGACAATATTATCGAGGCGCCACGTCGTGTGCTGGGTCAGAGCAAGGATCAGGCCATTGCCAGTGCCGAAGCCCTGCTGGCCAAGGTCGGCATTGCCGACAAGCGCCACAGCTATCCCAATCAGTTGTCCGGCGGCCAGCAGCAACGGGCCGCCATTGCCCGTACCCTGGCCATGCAGCCCCGGGTGATACTGTTTGATGAGCCCACTTCTGCCCTGGACCCGGAAATGGTGCAGGAAGTGCTGGGCGTCATCCGCGGGCTGGCCGATGAGGGCCGTACCATGCTGCTGGTCACCCACGAACTGGGCTTTGCCCGGCAGGTGTCGAGCCAGGTGGTGTTTTTTCACCAGGGACGCATTGAAGAGCAGGGAACCCCGGAGGCCGTGTTTGAGCGGCCGCAATCCGAGCGCTGTCGCCAGTTTATGTCCAGTCATTACCTGTGAGGTCTAACATGAAAACCTATAAAAAAATCCTGCTGGCCACTGCCGCCAGCCTGGCCCTGAGCAGCACTGCCATGGCCGAGAAGCTGCGTATCGGTACCGAGGGTGACTACCCTCCGTTCAACATGCTGAACCCGGCCGGTGAGGCCACTGGCTTCGATCTGGATATTGCCCATGCCCTGTGTGAAAAAATGGGTGCCGAGTGCTCGGTGGTGCTGTCGGACTGGGACGGCATCATTCCGGCGCTGAACGCCAAAAAGTTCGACTTCCTGGTGGCCTCCATGTCCATCACTGACGAGCGCAAGCAGGCAGTGGACTTTACCGACCGCTATTACAGCAACGGCCTGCAGTTCGTCGCCCCGAAAAGTTCCGGCTTCACCCCGGATGCCGCCGGTGTCAAGGGCAAAACCATTGGTGCCCAGCGGGCCACCATTGCCGGCAACTGGCTGGAAGATACCTACGGTAAAGAGGTGCGCATCAAGCTGTACGACACCAATGAAAACGCTTATCTGGACCTGGCTTCCGGTCGTCTGGATGCGGTACTGGCCGACAAGTTCGTCAACTGGAAGTGGCTGGAAAGCGACATGGGCCAGGCTTTCGAGTTCAAGGGCGAGCCGGTGTTTGAAGACGACATCATCGGCATTGCCGTACGCAAGGGCGAACAGCCGCTGGTCGACCGTTTGAACAAGGCGTTGCAGGAAATCCGTGAAGACGGCACCTACCAGAAAATCAACGACAAGTACTTCCCGTTCGACATTTACTAAGCAGAACCCGTGACGCCGGGCGTGACGGGTTTCGTCATCGCCGGACTTGATCCGGCAAGCGCCCGGCTCATGGCACTGTCTGCCGGAAATCACCCGGTCAAACCGGGTGATAACGGTATAGCGGTAGTTTCATAACCACCCGTACGGCCTGGCCGGAAATACTTTTCTCATGATTGTTGATTTACACGGATTTGGCCCGGCCCTGCTGGCAGGCACCTGGCTAACCATCAAGCTGGCCTTGGCGGCACTGGCGCTTGGGCTGGTACTGGGCCTGGCCGGTGCACTGGCAAAAACCTCCCCTTACCGCTTGCTGCGCATTGTGGGCGACACCTATTCCACTCTGGTGCGGGGTGTGCCGGAACTGCTCTGGGTATTGTTGATTTACTATGGCACCGTCAATGCCATGCGCAGCCTGGGCGAGATGCTGGGTATTGAAAACCTGGCGCTAAGCCCCTTTGTGGCCGGGGTGTTGGCGCTGGGCCTGTGCTTTGGCGCCTATGCCACCGAAGTATTCCGGGGTGCCCTGCTGTCGATTCCCAAAGGACAAAAAGAAGCCGGACTGGCTTTGGGCCTGCCACGCCAGCATATTTTCTGGCGGCTGGTATTGCCGCAGATGTGGCGGGTTGCCCTGCCCGGGCTGGGCAACCTGTTTATGATTTTGATGAAAGATACGGCGCTGGTGTCGGTGGTCACACTGCATGAGCTGATGCGTATCGCCCAGAATGCGGTGTCGGTCAGCAAGCAGCCCTTCACCTTTTACATGGTGGCAGCGGTGATCTATCTGGTATTGACCGGTTTCAGCATGCTGGCCCTGAACTGGATGGAAAAGCGTGCCGGCCGTGGCTATACAAGGACAACCGCATGAACTGGGAAATTATCTGGAAGTATTTTCCCCGCATGCTGGATGGCGCCTGGCTGACGCTGGAGCTGGTGGGCATTGCTGTACTGGCCGGCTTGCTGCTGGCGATTCCGCTGGGGCTGGCACGCACCTCCCGGCACTGGTGGGTGCAGACACTGCCGTACAGCTACATATACTTTTTCCGGGGTACACCGCTGCTGTTGCAGCTGTTTCTGGTCTATTACGGGCTGGCCCAGTTTGATGGGGTCCGTAACGGGCCGCTGTGGCCCTATTTGCGCGAACCTTACTGGTGTGCGCTGATCGCCATGACCCTGCACACCTCGGCCTATATTGCCGAGATTATCCGTGGCGCCATTCGTGCGGTGCCGGCAGGCGAAATCGAAGCGGCCCGGGCGTTGGGCCTGAGCCGGGTACAAACGGTTTGGCATATCGTGTTGCCACGGGCCTGTCGCATTGGCCTGCCGGCCTACAGCAACGAAGTGATCCTGATGCTCAAAGCCAGCGCACTGGCCAGTACGGTGACGCTGATGGAGCTGACCGGGGCGGCCCGTACCATCATTGCCCGTACCTACCTGCCGGTGGAGTTCTTCTTTACCGCCGGCCTGTTCTATCTGGCGATGACCTTTATTCTGGTGCAGGGATTCCGTTTGCTGGAGCGCTGGCTGCGGGTCGACATGCTGCAGGGGCGTTAATGCCCGTCCCTGTAACCATGGAAGAGCGCTTTGCCGCCCTTGACCAGCTGCTGCTTGAACATAAAACCCTGTGGCAAAACCAGCCCTTTAGCCAGCGTACTCTGGACTGGGAAGCGGACCACCCTGAACTGTCCGGCTGGCTGCGGGCGCAAAGCCTGGCGCATGCCGAACAGCACCAGCTTGAACCCTGGCGGCTGGCACCGCAGGACGCAGCGGCTTGTCAGGTCTTTTCCGGCTGGGCACACAGCGCCCGTCAGCTTGGTGTTCTGGAACCGCTGCCCCGCTATCTGCTCCAGCCCTTTCCCGAGGCGCTGGCCCGGGGCGTTCCTGGCCGCAAATGGCAGCAGATCGAGGCTTTTGCCGCCTGTTTGCCGCCACAGTGGCAAGGCAGTCGCTGGCTTGACTGGTGTGCGGGAAAAGGCCATCTGGGCCGCCGGCTGGCCTGGCCGGATGACTGCCTGTGCTGTATCGAGCACGATGCGCAGCTGATTGACGCCGGCCAGCAGCTCAGTCGCCAGGCAGGGGTGCAGGCCCGTCATGTGCACTGTGATGCACTGGGCGAACAGGTGGAGCCTTATCTGGCGTCCTGTAATAGCTGGGTGGCGCTGCATGCCTGTGGTGACCTGCATACCCGTTTGCTGCGCCATGCCAGGCAGCCCGGCCCACGCCGGCTGGCGATTGCTCCCTGTTGCTATAACCGCATTGTGGCCCGCCATTATCAGCCGCTGTCGGCACAAGGCCGGCAATCCGCCCTGCAGTTGGACCGCATCCTGCTGGGCTTGCCGCTACAGGCGACGGTGACGGCCGGCGCCGGCGAGGTACGCAAGCGCAACCGCAACATGGCCTGGCGGCTGGGGTTTGATGCGTTGCAGCGCCAGTGGCGGGGTGTCGATGCCTACCTGCCGGTTCCTTCGGCAGCCAACCGATGGACGTATGCAAGCTTTGCCGACTGGTGCCAGGCTGCTGCCGCACTCAAGGGCATTCAGCCGCAGCCGGTTAGCGATTGGCAGGCTGCCGAGCAGACCGGCTGGCAGCGGCTGGCCGAAGTGCGCAATCTGGAGCTGGTACAGGGCCTGTTTCGCCGTCCGCTGGAGCTGTGGTTGCTGCTGGACATGGCGCTGTTGTTACGGGAACAGGGCTATAGCGTTGAGCTGGGCGAGTTTTGCCCGCAGCAGCTCACGCCCCGAAACCTGATGCTGCTGGCCTGGCGCAATTGAACCCGGCAGCGTGCTGTTACCGTGGACCGTCACCCGGCCGGTTCGCAAGCTGGGTCGCTGGCGACCTGGTTGACAGCATTGCGCAGCTGTTTGAGCAGGCGCCTGGTGTGGGTTGAGGCAAACACCTGGCCACCGGTATGTTCGGCAATGCAGTCGGACAGGCGGGTGTCGCTGATGTTGACCACATTGACCCTGAGTCTGGGTTGCTCCCGGGCGATGTTGGCGGCAACCGTACAGGCATCAACCTCGCAGCCATCCTCGCCATCCACAAACATCAGAATCACGGCATCCTTGTTGCGACCATCGACCAGACTGGCGGCCTGTTGCAGGCTGATGCCGAGCGGGGTGCCGCCATTGGCGGTCAGTCCGGCCAGTTCCCGGCGCAACTGCGGGTGCTGCGCATGGCTGAACAGGCCGTGGTTACGGATAGAGTGACAGCCGTTAAAGGTTAGCAACCGGGTATCAATGGCCGGGTGCAGGTCGTTGATGATTTGGTCCAGCCCCCGTTGTGCCACCTCGAACCGGGACGGGCCGGTGGTCAGTTGTTTGACTCGGGGATGATCCTTGGGCAGGTGTGTACCCCGCTCAAAATACCAGCGTTCATCTTGGTGGCTGGTTGTGACATTGAGGTTCATCGAGCCGGATGTATCCAGCACCACCACAAAGTCGGGCGGCTCGGCGGCCGGGGTGCAGGTAAAGCTGGGTACCGGCCGAGGGTCCGGATCAACCAGCCCCCAGTAGGGCCCACGCCATTGCCACAGCCACCACAGCAGAAATAGCAGCAGTGGCAGCAGCAACAGCAGAATCAACCACCAGGGAATCAGAAAATAGCGTCGCTTCACCACCGGTGGAGGGGTAACGGGTGGCGTGACGGTCGCGCTGGCGGGATCGGGCCGGGGCGGTAGGCCCCAGCGCACCAGTACCGGCTCGTCATTGAGGCTGTACAGATTGCTAGTGTCGGCACAGCCCAGCAAAAAGCGCAGGCGTTCGGCTTCCTGTGGCTGGCCACCCGATTGCAGGGCAGCTGCCAGCTTTTCAATGGCCGTCTGGCGTTGTTGCAGCCGCTCCAGCAACTGGCTTTGCGCCTGGCTGTTGAGCTCGGCAAAAGGCCGAGGCTGGCCGCCCAGCTCACTCCACCATTGCAGGTTGCCGTCGTGACCACTACGGGGAATAGCAAACAGGCTGGCTATGCTGGGTGGAAAATGCCGCTGTAGCAGCGCCACACCCTCCGTCAGCTGTTGCAGGCTGTCGTCGCTACAGGTGAAGGTTTCCCGGGTGATGCGCTGCATGGGCGGTATCCTCGCTGATTACTCGTAACCCAGGCTGAACTGCAGATTGGCTACCTTTTGCTGCAGGTTTTTTAGCTCCTGCTGACGTGCCTGCAGGGTAGCCGGATCGGCATTGACCATTTGCTGGCGGGCGTTGGCCATTTGCTGCTCCAAATCACTGATTTGCTTCTGCACGTCAGACTTGTTGGCATGGCGAGCCTTGAGCTGGCCCAGCAGAGAGCTGAGCGAACGGTCCAGTGCGGCCTGCTGCTTTTGCTGCTCGGCCAGACTCAGGCGGGTAGCCTGTTGCTGGGCCTGCAGGTCAGCAAAGACCTGACGGAAAGCGGCATTTTGTTCGCGGGCGGCAATCAGTTCCTGCTCGCGCTGCTGAATGCGTTCGCTGTAGGCACCGGAATGGTCGCAGTTCATTTTGGCCAGCAAGCTGGCATTGGTGTTGGAAGGGTCACAATTGGCCGGATTGCTGGCGCAGCCGGCCAGCAGCACAAGGCTGCCGGCGGCGATCAGATGGAGGATGGGAAGGGTCCGGTTCATGGTTTAGCCCAGGGTCAGTGCGGAGCGCATGTTGTAGAGATCGTCGACTTCACGTTGCAGGTTGGCGACTTTCTCGTTCATTTTGCTGATTTCGGCTTCAACCTGGGCCACGTTGTTGCCGGCACCGTTGTCACGCTCCAGCTGGGCGGTTTTCTGGTATTCGGTCACTTTTTTTTGCATGCCGGCCAGTTGCTTGTTCATCACCGCCAGGTTGGTATCGATCTGGGCGATTTCTTTCTTGGCGTTGGCCTGGTTAACCTGCTTGTTGGCGATGTCTTTCTGGATGCTGGCAATACGCTCGCGGTCGGTGGCGATTACGCTCTGGATGGCGGCGGTCTGACCGATGACGGCTTCGGTGTCGGCCTGTACGTCCTGGCTCATCAGGGCCAGACGCTCGGAGGTGTTGGAATACTGGCTGCGACGCTGGTCGTAGTAGTAGTTGGCGCCCAGACCAACGCCGCAGCCGGCAATGGCGGCGAGAATCATGCAAGCGGCTTTGTCATTGGTATTGGATACGGCGCAGCCCAGAATGCCGACACCGGCCAGGCTGGCACAGGCGGTCAGGCCGCTGGTGGTAAAAATTTTGGCCTGTTTGTTCTGGGTCAGGCGCGGGTCGGCGGCGGTGGAGCTGTCCACCATGCTGCTGCCGGTGCTGGCACAGCCGGTCAGGATCATGGAGCTGGCCAGGGCCAGGCTGAGCAGGGTTTTGTTGAAAAATTGATTCATGGTGTTACTCCTTGGGGTTATTGGCGGGCTGGTTGTTGCACTGCTTTGCAGTGTTCCAGCCAGGCTTTGGTGTCGATTTTCTGGGTTTTCAAAAAGGCCTGCTGGTTGCTCCAGTGGCTTTTCAGGTAGGGCGACAGCTCTTGCAGCTGACGGTTGGAAGCAATAATGGTCTGCAATACGGGTACCTGGCGGGCCAGGTGGGGCTCGCCATACAGGCTGGCCGACTCAACCAGACTGCTGGCGTAGTAACGGCTCAGCTTGTGCAGACGGTCTTTTTGCTCGTCCAGTTTGTCGGCCCGCATTGGGCAGCTGGCATCGGCCTCGTCGCCGCTGCAGTTGAGGTCGTAGTTTTTTTGCAGAAAGTCCAGATAGATGCCGTCGTCCAGCATTTTGGTGCAGAGAAAGGCACCCAGGTTAAGGCTGGCACGGATGGCCTGGTCGCGGGCTTCTTCCTGTTGCTGGTTGCTGGCACGCAGCTGGTTTTCCAGGCTTTTCAGCTGTTCTTTGAGGCCCTTGTCCTCAACCCCGGCCACCAGCTTTTCCAGTTCCTGCACAGTGGTTTTCTCCCCGCTGGCTGTGGTATCGCTGACGCCTAGCTGCTTCCAGCTGCGCTCGATGCTGGCCACCCGCTCGCGCGAGGTCAGGGTGGGTGACACCAGGGCCAGGCGTAGGCCAGTGGTTTTGCCGCTGGCAGCCTGGTTGCCGTCGTAGTAGTTGCGCTCTTTGCGCAGGGCGGTACGCAGCTCGCCCTGGGTGGTACGGACATCGCCACCGCGCACCACAAAGCCGCCGGCCTGGCCGTGCTGGCGGTCCAGTTTATTGAGGCGGAAAGGCTCGAATATCATTTCATCGGCGTTGCCGAGCATGTCGTGCAGACCTAGCGGGTTGGGCTTGAGCAGGCCGGTCAGCTGCAACTGGCCGTTGGATGACTGGGCACCGGCAAACCATTCGTGGGCATTGAGGCCTTCGGGCATGGGGTAGCGGCTGTCACGGAACTCGGCGGTGCTGACCTGCAATCCGCCACGGGCGGCAAATTCCCACTCCACCTCGGTCGGCAAACGGGCAAAGCCGGGTTGGCCGTCCTCGCTGGGCAGGCTGTCGGCAGCATGCTGGCGCAGCCACAGGTTATAGTTTTCGGCGGCCTGCATGCCTTGCAGCCAGCTGATGCCGGTCACCGGCAGGCGCAACTTGTTGGAAGGTGCCGGGCATTCGGCGTCGGTCAGGGCCCGGTATTGCAGCTGGCTCATTTCGTACTTGGCCATCAGGTAGTGGCGTGACGCCTCGCCCGGTCCGGCGGCAAAACTGCCGGCAATAAAGGCCGGCCGGCTGTGCTCGACATAGCCCCATTCGGCGCTGTCCTGGCCAACCTGTACCGGATAGTCGGCCAGCGGGTCCTGTAGAGGAATCGACACCTTGCGAAACACCATGAAGCCCTCGCAGGGCATGGGCAGAATCACGTCATCGGCGGCTGGCGCCGGGTTGTAAAATTTTTCGTCCCAGCCGGCCTGGGCATTGCCCAGCGCCAGCAGCAGTGGCACGGACCACAGGAAAGAAGGCTTAAAGTTCACGAAGGCTCTCCGCAGGTTCAATATGGATGGCGCGCAGCGCACCGAACAATGCCACCAGAGTGGCCAGCCCCATCGCCAGCAGCAGTGCCAGCAGGGCATGCTGCGGGGTGATCTGGCAGACAAATTCGCCGGTGGGACGGGCGTGGCCCAGCAACCGGTTGAACAGCTGGCTGCCGGCCAGGTAACCGAGCAGGCCGCCGGCAAAGCCGAACAGCGCCAACAGCATGCCCTGCAGCAGCAGGTAAGCGGCAAGGGCGGTACGCCCAAAACCCAGCAGCCGCAACAGTGCCAGGCTGCGCCGCTTGCGGTCGATATTGGCAAAAAAAGCACCGGCCAGCGAGGCCAGGCAACCGGTCAGTGAAGCGCCGGCAATCACCGCAAAAATCACTTCCAGCACATGATTGATGGCCTTGACGTTTTCAATGTCGGCCAGCCGGCTTGAGGTTTCGATGCGTTGCTGCTGCAACCAGCGCTCCAGGGCGGCGACGCTGTCGATATCGGCGGCATAGAGCCGGGCCCGGGCGTAGCGTACCGGTACGCTGCCGGCATCACGGCCGCCGCTGTTGCCCAGCAGCGGGACGGCATGGCCGTCACGGTAGTGCTCCAGTGCCAGCAACAGCTCGCCCGGTACAAAGGCTGCCGCCCGGGCAAAGCGGGCCGGTGGCAGCACCGCCACAATGTGCAGGCTGACCTCGGCTTGCTGTTGCTGGCCTTCAACCCGGCGCATCACCCGCAGTCGCAGGCTCTGGCCGGCATCCAGTTGTAGCTGGTCGGCGGCCCGTGCCGACAGGATTACCTGGTTGGTGGCCAGCTGCACATCAATACCGGCCGTAAGCGGGTCGCCACTGGCGGTAGGAATAATTTCGGCGTTTTCAACAAAGCGGCGCTGGGCACCCAGCAGATCGGCCTGGGTGTTGAGCGATCGGGGCAAACCCGCCACAAAGCCGGTACCGGGCTGGCTACGCAGCTGGTCGATCCATTCCGGGCTGTAGCTGCCACTGCTGAGCATGCGGATTTCCAGGTTGCGGGGATCGCTCAGCAGATCGGCCTGCAGCTGGCTGACCACGCCATGCTTGAGCCCGAACAGCAACAGCAGCGGAGCGATCACCGCCATCAGCGAGGCCGCTACACAGAGTGAAATTTTGCGGTCGTGCCAGAGATCGGCCAGCACCAGCCGCAGCAGCAACAGGCTGCGTTCAGCAAGCAGGGACAAAGCAGGTTTCTCCGGGTTGATTGTCGGCCACCAGCCGGGGCAGGCCAAACTCGTCCACCAGCGCCCAGTCGTGGGACACCAGCAGGGTGGCAATGCCCAGCTCGGCGGCCAGCTCGACCAGCAGGCCAAACAGGCGGCGGGCGTTGTGCGGGTCCAGGGCAGCGGTAGGCTCGTCGGCCAGCAGCAACCGGGGCTGATGGGCGATGGCCCGTACGCAGGCCACCCGCTGGCGTTCGCCAATCGACAGCGCCTGCGGCAGTTTGTCGAGCAGCGGCTGCAGTTGCAGCACCTCAATGGCATGCTCCACCTGCGCACACTGGGCCGGCAGGCCGAGCATGCGCCGGGGCAGGGCAATGTTGTCCCGCACCTTCAAAAACGGCAGCAGGCCGCCGTTTTGCAGCACAAAACCCAGCGCACCGGCGCGCAGGCCGGCCAGTGCCTGCTGGTTGCCGGCGGCCAGTAATGCAGCCACGTCAACGCCATCCAGTTGGTAATGCACCAGCTGTTCGGGTTGCAGCAGCAGCCCCAGCGCCTCCAGCAGGGTGCTTTTACCGCAGCCGCTTTCGCCGGTAATGGCCATCAGGCCGCCCCGGGGCAATTCCAGTGCAGGCAGGTGAATGCGGTGGGCGGAAGGTCCGCTGCCACGCACCACCCGCAAGCCGTTAACGCTCAGCATCAGGGCATCATTTCCAGAGGAACCGGGTACACGTTGTCGCGGGCATCGCTGCCCTCGGCCAGTGCTACCCAGCGGTTGACGTCTTCGTTGTAGCGCTGGTAGTGGCGCAGTTTGGTGGCCAGGGTGCGGATGAATTTTTCCTGGGCCAGACCGTCCCAGCTTTTCCAGGTGTCTTCATCCAGGTTGAGCACTTCGCTGTGGTAGGGCAGGTCTTCCAGAAACTCGTCAAATACGCCCAGCTCGGCCATGCGGGTATCACCGCCCTGCTTCAGCTGGTTGGGGTCGGCGCCCATGGTGGCGGCAACCGAGCGCAGCCGCTGGAACATTTCGTCCGGCGAGATCAGGCCATGGTTGGCGGCATCCAGAATGTTTTTCACCACATCGCTAAGGTCACTGAGCTGGCCCTTGGTCAGCAGCACCCTTACATCGGTAGTGGGGATGTTCTGCTTGATCAGGTCACGGTCGGCGATCCAGGCCTGGAAAACCGGCGGTGCCTTGCTGCCGGTGCGCTCGCCCAGATAGGCCAGGCGCATGGCATGGCCGATCAGGGCGGCGTCATCCAGCATCTGCTGTTCTTCAGGCTCTGCCTGAGCATGCAGGGCGCTACCCACGGCATCCTCGCCCATGTAGGCGGCCTTGACCTGCTGGGTCAGGGCGGTGGCCAGGGTATCCACCTTGGCACCAAAGGCGTTGAGGTCGCCGGCATTGACCGGGTAGTACAGCGAGGTGCCGGTGCCCGGGTAGTTGGACAGCACCTGGTACTGGCTTTCGGCCTTGCTGTGGTTGTTGTCACCGGCGCGGGTTTTCAGGTGCAGGGTATAGATGGCAACGCCAGGATTGGCGGCTTCCAGCCGTACCTGTTCGGCATTGAAGCCGGTGGACGACAGCGGGTTGTCGCCTTCCAGAGCGCCGGCATCGGTAATCAGCACCACATAGCGGGCGCCAAAGGCGCTCCAGTCGATGGCATCGATGGCGTGCATCACGCCCGCATAGGAGTCTTCATCAAAGGCGGCGCTGGATACCCTGGCCTGGCGCAGGCTGGCGGCCTTGGCCATAAAGTCGGCACCGTCCTTGACCTCGTTGGGGTCAACGTACATTTTGCTGACAAATTCCAGGCCGGGCACCGCCTTGGTGCTGGAGCGGAACGAGATCAGCCCGAACTTGACCTGATTACCCAGGTTTTCCCGCTCGATCTGCTCGTAAACCTTGCGGATGGCCTCGCGGGTACGGTCAATGTAGGGGTCCATGGAGATGGTGGAGTCAATCACAAAGACGACCGCCGCGCTGAACTCAGTGAGCTGGCCAGGGTCGGCCTGACCGCCGGCAGCGGAAGCAGCGCTGGCACTGCTGCCGCCAGCGCTGGCTGGCGCATCAGCCTGGCTGACCGAGGCAACATTGAGAATGCGGGTGCGGAAGCCCTCTTCGGTCATGATTTCTTCGCCGCTGAGTACCGGCAGCAGGTAAAACTGCTTGCTCATGTCAACGAAGTATTCCGGCTCCTGGGCCAGTACGCCCTGCGCCCGCTGGCCCTGTTTCAGCTGGGCACGGATCGGGGCAACATGGCTGACCGGATCGGGAGCGTCGAGAATGCCTTCCAGTTGGTTGCGCTGGTTGAAAAACAGCAGGCGGTCCCGGTTGGCGGGGTTGGTGAAGGCTAGTGTCAGCTGCATTTTCCAGTCCACGGTGCAGCTGGCCGGCAGCCAGCCGCTGAGGGTGCCGTAGCTGTCCGGGCCAACATGCAGCCACTCGACACCGCCGCTCTGGCTACGCTCGTAGACATAAAAACGGCTGAAGGCCGGCTGGCTGGTACCGCCAGCGCCACCGGCACTGGCCGACAGCTTGCAACCGGGAGTGGTCAGCACCCGCTGGAACAGGGTTTTCTTGCCGTCCTGCAGCAGCGGCGACTGGGCAGCCATGGCCTGGCTACAGCCCAGACCGAGCAGGGCGGCCAGGGTCAGGGTACGAAAGGGCATCATGGTTGCAGTTCCTCCAGGCGCTGGCGGGCTTCGGCGTCGTCCGGCGCATTGGTCAGAATGGTTTCATACCAGTAGGCGGCGGTAGCGGCATCCGGGCTGTCAAAGCACTGGCTGGGCTGGTGATGGGCCGGATCGTATTCGCGGGCGTAGGCCCGGGCAATGACCAGATCACCGGCCTGCGAGCGGTTGGCGTACAGGCGCTGCGCCACGCCGCAATGGCCGGCATCGCGGGCCTGACGGATGATTGCCAGCAGGCTGTCGCTATCGGGATTGCTCTGGATGCAACCCTGTACAAAGGATAGCTCGGTGGCGTCGGCCAGGGCTTCCAGACTGCAAGCCGCAGGTGGGCCGGCAGGCTGGGCAATGGCCACGTCGGCAGCGGGCGCTGCTTTGGGCTCAATAGCTGCCTGGCCATCACGCTGCAGCCACCACCAGATACCTGCGCCCAGTCCGGCCAGCAATAAAAGAATCAGCAGAATGATCAGAATCAGGCCGCCACTGCCTTTCTTGGCCGGGGTGGCCGCTGTCGGGGCTGGAACTGGCACGGGCGGGGGTGGTGCCACCGGCTCGGAGTCGGCTACCACTTCGGGCTCAGGCTCAGGCTCAGGCTCAGGCTCAGGCTCAGGCTCAGGTGCCGGCGGTGGCGGTGGCGCAACCGGCGGTGCCGCCGGGGCGGCGGCCCGGGTTGTGCTTTGGGCGTTGCCGACGCCATCGCCGCTGGCACTGGATGGCAACAGTCCTTCCAGCAGTTTGAGCGGGTTTTCTTCCTCGTCGCCATCGGTGCTGCGCAGACGGAAGTTGAACATGGCGCTGGAGGCGCTCTCCAGCAGCGGGTCCAGCACATCAGGGCCGATCAGGCAGCTGAGGCTGCCATCATCGCCCAGCTCTTCAAACGACTGCTCAAACCAGCAGGGTGCATTGCCCCACTGGCGGTCGTGTTGCAGGTAATAGTCGTCCTGGTTGCGCTGGATAGCAAACTGCAGGCCGTAATTGTCGTAGTCCCAGCCACGTATCTGCAACAGGGCGGTACCAGCGCTGGGGGTGTCGGCGGGGCTGAGGCGGGCATAGATGGACATGGTTTATCCCTTGTTGAATGCCTTGATGACAAGGCCCAGTTGTTCGTTTTGTTCGGGAGTGATTTCCCGGCCTTTACGGTGGCCCGAGTTGTTCTGGGTATGGATGGCCACCCCGGAAAACCAGTCATAGGCAAACAGCACCGTCTGGTCGATAGCCTGTTCGGGCAGCGCCGGGAAACGCTGCTCCTGGCTGCTTTGATAAAAAGAAAACAGGGGTGTTTTGGTGCCCAGCAAACCGTTGGGGCGCTCGTTTTTCGGCTCGCTCATATGGCCAAACCAGGCGGCAAAGTCGTTGAGCACCAGTTGGCAGGTCAGAACCTGGCGCTGCACCATGGCGTCATGGCGCACACCGGTCTGGCTGCGGCGCAGTAGCGCCTTGCTCAGTTGGGCCGGCAGGTCGAGCCGTTCGGCGGTGATGATCATTTCGTTGACCAGTGCGCTGATGACATCGGGCTGCAAGCCGAGCAGGTCGAGCAGTGGCAGCCGCCGCGGCAGCTGACGCAGATGGCTGACCCAGAGTTCAAAGGCGGCCCGGGCGAAACGGTGCTCATGGCTTTGCAGCGCCGGCGTGGCTGCGGCAGCCGGAGCTGCGGCCGGCTCGCTGTCGTCGCTACCCCAAATGTCAAAATCGGCTGCGGGGGCGCTGGCTGCGGCGGCAGCCGGTGCGCTGTCGGCCTCATAGCCGGATTCGAAATCACCGCTCAGGTACAGCTGGCGCAGCTGCTCGTCGGGCAGCGCCAACGCTGCCAGCAGTTCGCCCAGCACCTGGTGGCGGGACTGTTTGACAAAGGGGCCGACAATTTTGTTGGCCAGTTCTTTTTTGCGGGCCCGCTCGTCTTCACCACCGGGCTCGTAGTAGGCGTCGAGCCGTGGCAGCAGCTGGTCCAGCAACTCGTTGAGCTGCTCGCGGATGCGGCCCAGCTTGAAATTGATGTCGCTGACCGGAACCAGCGCCTGGCTGAAGCGGGTCATGCCACCGTCGTTGAGGGTCAGCATGGCTTGCCAGGCCGCGGCGGGCTGGGCTACGTGACGGCGGGCGAGCTCACTGTTGGCAAAGGTTTCACCCAGCAGATTGAGGTTGGCTTCCGATTCGGATTGAAAGCCGGTTTCGTTCTCCTGGCTGTCCAGGTTCAGAAAGAACGCTTTAAAGCGGGGCTTGCGTACCAGATAGGTGTTGCGAAACGGTTGGCTGTCCCACTGCTGCATCCAGTCTTCCTTGCCAAAGCGCTCCATCATGGTCAGCTTGAGCATGTTGTCACAAGCTTCAGCAAACAGTGATGGCCCAGCCTGCAGTGCGTTGATGATAAAACCGTCGCACATGGTCAGCGCCCACACCAGCCCGCTGGGCCGGCCATCCCGGTGTTGCGGGGTTGGCCCCTGGGTGTTGTCGATCCATGACTTGAGCACCGGCCCGACACTGACCACCTCGCTTTGCTTGAAGGTACTGGTGCACATCACCAGGGCGTTCATTTCCTGCTCGATGGTGTAACGCTCGAACAGGTAAGCGACCTTGCCACGCAGCAACAGTTTGGCTACCGGGTTGCCGGGCTGGCCGTCGCTGTTGACCTCGCCCGCCTCATCCAACCGGGCCAGTTTCTGGCGGCTGCGGTAGCCGGGGAAGTCGAGCAAGTCAACGCTGTTGACCAGATCGTTGGCCGGCGTGCTTTTAAGGCGGAAAATCAGCTCGTTGGTCAGGGCTGCCAGTTCGGCGGCCTGCACCGAACAGGGCGCAGCCAGCTGGCCGTCAATCAGTGGCCGTACCTGCAGGCTGGTGTCCTGACCACTGCCCAGCCGGCTGAGAATGTCGACATTCATGATGCTGTTGGTCTGGCGCAGTTCGTCGCCCTGTCTGTTGACCAGCGCTTCAATCGGGGCAAACAGGGTGTCGGCCAGTCCCAGCCGGTGCAGACAGCTGGCCAGCTGGCGGTAGGTGGCAGTCATTTCGGGAATGCCGCCCCACAGCACCGAGAACAACTGGCCACGCTCGTCGGGGCTCAGGCGGGGTGCCAGCTGCAACACTGTTGGCCAGTATTCGGCTGCCAGCACTTCGACTGAACGAGGATAGTTGCGTTCCAGATAGTCCCACAAGGCTACCACGTCGTCACGGCTCAGGCCGGGCTGCCCAGCGCTGTGGGCTCGGCCGGCAAAGGGTTGCAGCGTTTCCTGTACCCGTTCGCTGGTGATGGGGTCGCGGCGCTGGGGATCAAAGTCTTCAAACCAGGCGTTGGCCAGAATAATGGCCAGTTCCACTTCGCGGAACAGACGCAGCTCCACCGGAAAGGCGGAGTCTGGCGCCGGCCGGCTGATGCGGGTAAAGCGGGTGACCAGTCCGGTGGCCTCCTTACCGCCACCCACAGGGTTGACGTGTTTAAGGAAATCCAGGGTTTCATGGCCCATCTCGCTGTGCAGGCTGCCTTCGCTGTCGGCGGCCAGCGCTGAAATCAGGTAGCTTTTGCCGGCCTGGGATAGTCCGAAAAAGCCGATACCCATGGGCGTGGTGGATACCCGGGCCAGGCTGCGGGCCAGGTTGCGGGCACGGTACAGGTCACGGTTCAGGCGTTCGGCCTTGTCGGCTACCTCGGCCACTTTGGGGGCGACTTCGGCGATCCAGTCCAGTCCCAGTCCGGCACCCTTGTAAACGGCCTGCCAGGCGTTTTGCAGTTCAGTCTGGTTTGGTGTCAGGTTGCTCATTTCGGACTTACACTCCCGCTGTCAAGCCAGTAATTGGACGCTCCGCCCTCGGCGCTGAGCATGGTGTAGAGCTGCAGACGCACGTCTTTGCGGTCAAACGACTGGTCCTGTACGTTACTTTCAATGGTGTCATCCAGAATCAGCCGTTCGGCCACCAGCTCGGCATCGCTGCGGTCGTGATCGGCTTCTTCCACCCGGAACCGCAGCAACAGGCAGGCCTCGCGGCCGTCGGTGGTGGGCTTGCCTACCAGTTTGCGGGTGCCCCGGTCGGTCAGTTCGATCAGATACAGCGGCGAAGCCACCCAGCGCTGGGCATCCAGCTGGCGATAACCAAGCCGGGCCTTGCCCAGCACCCGTAGTTGGGGGCCGTCCTGCGAGGGGTCGTGCAGCTGTACATGCTCGCGGCCGGTTTCCGGGTCACGCTGAATGACATCCCGGTACAGCAGGTCCTGATCGATGATCAGGTTGCTTTCGTCCAGCTTGCCGATGTGGCGCATGGTGGAGTAAGGCTTGAGCCGGCTGACGCTGAAGTAGAAATTGGAGACCTTGCGCTGTTCGCTGAGCAGACACAGCAGGGCGCCTACCGCTGCGGTGCTTTTCGGGTCGTCAATGCGGCTGTTTTTGTGGAACGGATACCAGCCTCCGGTACGGTAATTGTGCATTGGCACAATGCGTCCGGGCGGCAGCGGAATGCGGCGGCGGATATGCGCCAGCACGCCAGGCAGCCGTGATGGGCGGCCGGTCAGCAGCAGGGCGTCACAAGGGTACTGGAACGCCATTTCGCACAATGAGTCCAGAATCTTGGTCAGGTTGATGCGATTGTCGAGAAACTCGCGGTGAATGGCGGCGAGGTCGATGCGCAGCCGCACCTGGCCCAGCTCGAAGCCGTCATGGCCGCCGTCGGCACGGCGTACACCACTGGCCACATAGTCGGCTACCCGCTGGCTGATCGGGTTGTCGGCCAGCAGCTCGTTGAAGCTGTACTCATGCACCGGCACCGGAATTTCCGGGTCGTAGCTTTCATAGTCCTTCAGCAGTCGCAGCCCCAGCGGAGTGTAAACCTGCAGGTTGAGCTGCTGACGCAAAATGGCGTCGGGGGTGCTGATGCTTTCGTCACCGCTCAGGCGAGACATCAGCGAGCGGGGATCAAAAATGCCGTGATCCTTCAGTGCCTGCTCCACCGCTGGCAATACAAAGCGCTGGATGATGTCGAGCAAGATGTCGTCACCGGCTACCTTGAAACTGTCACGGAAACGCTGGCGGGGAATGATCGAGGCATTGCTGCCGCTGTTGCTGTCGGCGCCACGCTCCAGCGAGTATTCGGTAATCACCAGGTCGGTGGTGCCGCCGCCAATATCCAGGCTGGCCAGGGTAATGCACTCGCGGTCCTGCTTGTCCGGGCGGGCCAGGGTGTCGAAAAATTCCTGCGGGTGGCCGGCAAAGTTTTCGCGGATTTCGGTGTACAGGTACACCAGCTGGGCACAGCTGGCTTCGTCCCAGTCCACCTTGACCTTGGGCAGTGGTACCCGGGGAGCGGGAACCTGCGAATTGCTGCCACGGGCTTTGTAAGGGTCCAGATCGCCTTCGTGCCAGCCCATGCACTTCCATACCAGGCTTATCGCCTGCAACAGCCGGTCGTTGAGCAGGCTGCGTTCAACCTGCGGCATGCCGGGCGGAATGGTCAGGGTAATGCTGGTCAGTTGGCGGGGGCGCTGGGTGTGGCCCATGCGCGAGCGCTGCGCGGGACTGTTGATTTGGGACAGCGCCTGGGTCAGTACCTCGGCCAGCATAAAGGTCATCAGCGAGCTGCGTGAATACTGGGGCGAAAAGGCCGGCAGCCGGTCATCCTCGTTTTTCAGCTTGTAGAAGGCTTCGCCCAGCTTGGTAATCTTGTGTGAAAAGGGCGCAGCGGTGGCCTTGGGCTCGCTGTCGCTTTGGACATAGGCGGTGTTGAAGCGCCAGCCGTGCAGATAGGGGTTTTCGTCCCACAGGTAACGCTTGGGACTGGACAGGCCGGTGGAGCCTTCGGTACCACGGCGGCGGCCGGACAGCCGGGCTGCCTCAGCGCCGACCCGGGCAATGGTGGGCCACTGGAAGGCGTCGTGGCGGCCGCTTTGCACCGAGAAGTTTTCCTTGCCGAACGAGGCCTGGGCAAACTCAACCCGGCTTTCAAACGGCTGGCTGTACACCCGTTCCGGGCACAGCAGGTCACGGATTTGCAGCACATAGTTGAACTTGAGGCCGTCACCGGACTGGCCATGGTTTTCCACCAGAATGCCGCAGGTACGGGAGTTGCCCACGTCCAGCACCAGATCGACCGGAATCGGCGGGTCCAGCGAGTCGGCACCGTTGGCGGCCAGCCGGATTTGCGGCAGTACAATGCGGGCCGGCTCATTGCTGCGCTGCTCGGGAATGGGCGCTGCCATCAGGCTCAACAGGTTGAGGTAGTGGCCCAGATGCAACTGTTCCTGCAGTTCCTCGTCAATGTCTTCGCCGGGGCGGTGACGGTTGGCTTCACGGTAAATTTCGGCCAGCCAGTCCTGCACCCATTTCTGGTCCAGAAACCAGCGGCTCTGGCGGGTGTGGCAGGCCAGCCGGAAGCTGGAGCCGGCATCAATGTCTTCACGGCTGGGTGCCAGATACTGCATGTCTTTGGTGGACGCCATGGCACGGGTATCAAAAGCCAGCGTCAGGCGATGGGTATTGCCGTCAATATCCGGCTGTTCCAGCTGTACCAGCCGCATGCGGGTCCAGTTGGTGGGGCCTTCGTCAAAACGCTCGGGCGGCAAAAAGCGGAAAAAGGGTGCCGGCAGCCACAGGCCGCCCAGCAGTTCCAGACTTTTCTGCATGCTCAGGGTAAAGTCTTCATCGTCCACCTCGGTAATCAGTCGCTCGTCACGACTGCCGCTGTGGTTGCCGACCGGGCCGACATGGAAAAACTGGCGGGTTTCGGCATTTTGCAGCAGACGGGCAATCAGATTGTTGCCCATGCGGGCAAAACGACCGGCCGGCTCGTTGCGCAGGTCAAGCTGCACGGCAAAATCCATGAACTGAATACCACTGTCGTGGATCAGGTGAACGGTTTCTTCAAATTGGGTGAGGTCTGGAAGCATGGTGCCGCCTTATTCGCGCCGCATGGACATGGGAAACTGGGTACTGCCGTAACTGCCCGTGCAGTCGGCAATGCTTTGTGCGCCAGGCTTGCAGGTAACCTGGGGCATATCGTAGGTACTGCCGTCAGTGCAGGAGGCCTGGCCCTGGCTATGAATGCCGAGGCTGCCGTTATGCATGGCGGCGTTGACCGGGCCGCTGCAGGACGAACCATCGGAACGCTCGATGGTGACCTGGCCCTGGCCCTTCTGGAAGTCGTATTTGAGCCGTAGCGGCCGTGCGGTGCGTGCATCCATAATGCCGGCGCCGGCACGGTAGCTGCCGTCGAGGAAGTCGGCCGGTCCTTCGCCAATATCCGGCGGAATAAACAGTGGCTGGTTGGCGGCCACCGGCTCGAGGGTGGCGGGTGGCTGGACGGGCTCTGCCGGCAGCTCCGGTGGCTGTGGCGTGGGGGCCGGTATTTCCGGCAGTGTGGGTATCGGCTCGGCTGGCCGTGACGGTGGCGCCGCCGGCAGGCTGCCAACGGGAGGCATCAGTGCCGGCTCCGGTGCGGACGTGGTGAGGTCGTGGCCCAGTCGGGGCCCGGCTGTCGACAGCTGCAGATCGGGCGTGGTCACCCGCAGGTCGGGGGTGGTCAGTGATGGCAGCTTGTCCGACAGCAGCGGTATCCGTACCGAAGGGGTGCAGTAGCTGAGCAGGAAGGGCAACAACAGCAGCAACAACAGCAGTGGCAGTAGCCACCAGAACCGGGCCCAGCCGCTGCGGCGGGTGGCTACGGGTGCGGCGGCAGCAGGTAGTGGCGTAGCCGGTGGCACCGCCGCCATTACCGGGGCTGCGGGCAGTTCCGGTGGTCGGGCCGGACGTTCGTTGAGGAAAAACAACGGGTCTTTATAGCGGTCGGCGTCGTGACTGACAAAGCCCCAGAAGGTCAGCACCGGTTGCAGGCGGTCGTCCTGCTCTACCAGGTAGAGAAATTCGTTGGCAGGCGCATGGCTGGATAGCCCCAACAGTTTGCCAAAGATGATCTGGTCGCCCTGACCGGATTTTTTGCCGTTGTTGGCCAGGCTCTGGCTGATGCTGCCCACCTGACTGCGAAAATCCTCAAGTTGCCGGGTGGCCTGGCTGCGTTCGTCATCGCTGGCCGAGCTCCAGGGAATCACTTCGCCAGGCAGCGGGCTGTACCAGTCGAGTACATCGCCTTGCTCGTTGCTTTTGGGAATGGCCAAAAAACGGGCCAGATCGGGTGCCCGCCGCTCCAGTGCGGCAATGATTTGCAAGGCCGCCTTGTGTACCGGCTGGCCGGTGTCGCCCAGGGCAATAAATCCGTCGTACTTGCCGGATCGCAGTAACGCTCCCTGCATGCTCAAACTCCTGAATGACAATCCGGCTCCGGTTTGTCATTAATTAAAAACACACCGGCCCGTATCGGAGCCGGTGTGCAAGGTTGCTAAAAGGGTGCGAATCTGGCGGCGGGCAAAACAGCTGCTGAAGCCTTTAATCAGATTGTAAGATAACGAAATCTTAATATCAAAATGCGATCGGGGTCAATGAAGCGGAGCCATGGTCGATAATGTCATTACGATGTTATTGCTTGGGAGGTGCTGAATACTGTTGGCGAAGCAGCTGTCGGCTCCGCAGATGACAGGGGAAATCCGGTTCAGGCCTCCACCCGTGGCAGGCTCAGTTTGTCCTGCAACCGTTGCTGGGCGTGGCGCGGTTTGTCGTCGACCGGGCTGGCCAGCTGGTAGCTGCCGTCGGCCTGCAGCAGCCAGGCGTGGGTGTTGTCGCGCAGGTAATGGCCCAGCTCTTTTTTCACCCGGCGCAGCAACTTGTCGCTGGTCAGCGGAAAGCAGGCTTCGATGCGTTTGTCGAGGTTGCGCTCCATCCAGTCGGCGCTGGACAGAAAAACCCGCTCGCTGCCTTCGCCGGCATTCAGAAAATAGTAGACCCGGCTATGCTCCAGCTGGCGGCCAATGATCGAGCGCACATGGATGTTGTCGGACACGCCGGGAATGCCCGGGCGCAGGCAGCACATGCCGCGTACGATCAGGTCGATGCGCACGCCGGCCTGGCTGGCCCGAAACAGCGCCTTGATCATCTTGGCGTCGGTCAGCGAGTTGAGCTTGATGACGATATGCGCCGGCAGGCCGGCCAGGGCATTGGTTTCTTCCTGGACAATCATCTCCAGCAGGCTGCTGCGCAGGGTAAAGGGGGCATGCAGCAGTTGCTGCATGGGCTTGGCCCGCCCCATGCCGACCAGCTGGTGAAACAGGTTGGATACGTCTTCGCACAACCCGGGGTTGCCGGTCAGCAGGCTGTAATCGGTATAGAGCAGGGCGTTGCCGGCGTGGTAGTTGCCGGTGCCCAGGTGGGCATAGCGCACCAGGCTGTCCTGTTCGCGGCGCAGCACCAGCGCCAGTTTGGCGTGAGTCTTGAGGCCGAGCATGCCGTAAATCACCACAGCACCGGCGGCTTGCAGGCGGCTGGCCAGTGCCAGGTTGGATTCTTCGTCAAAACGGGCACGCAATTCGATGACCACCGTGACTTCCTTGCCGTTGCGGGCCGCTTCGACCAGCGCATCGACAATCTGCGAGTCGGCGCCGGAGCGGTACAGCGTCTGCTTGATCGCCAGCACCTGTGGGTCTTGCGCTGCATGGCGCAAAAAGTCGATCACCGGGGTGAAGGACTCGTAGGGGTGGTAGAGCAATACATCCTGCTTGCCGAGGGTCTGGAAGATGTCTTCTGTTTTTTGCAGCGCTTTGGGAATGGCCGGGGTAAAGGGTGCAAAGCGCAAATGCGGATGGCTGGTCAGTTCGGTAATGGCAAACAGCCGGGTCAGGTTGACCGGCCCCTGTACCCGGTACAGCTCATCCTCGCCCAGCTTGAACTGTTGCAGCAGGTACTCGACCAGGTGCGGCGGGCAGTTGTCGGCCACCTCCAGCCGCACTGCATCACCAAAGCGGCGGGCGTACAACTCGCCACGCAGGGCGCTGGCCAGGTCGGCGACATCGTCCACTTCCATCGACAGGTCGGCGTTGCGGGTCAGCCGGAACTGGTAACAGCCTTTGACGCTCATGCCGTGAAACAGGTCGTCGGCGTGGGCGTGGATCATTGACGACAGAAACACATGGTTGACGCCTTCGCCGCCGATCTCTTCCGGAATGCGGATTAGCCGGGGCAGGCTGCGCGGTGCCGGCAAAATGGCCAGCCCCAGGTCGCGGCCAAAGTCGTCCACGCCTTCCAGCTCGACGATAAAGTTGAGGCTTTTGTTGGCCAGCAGCGGGAAGGGGTGGGCCGAGTCCAGCCCGATCGGGGTCATTACCGGTGCCACTTCGGCATGGAAAAAAGTGGCTACCCAGTCACGAATGGCCGGCGTCCAGTGGCGGCGGCGCACAAAGCGGATGCCTTCGCTGGCCAGTGCCGGCAACAGGGTGTGATTGAGAATCTGGTACTGGCGCTCAACCTGCTGATGGGCGATCTCGGCGATACGCTCCAGCGCCTGCTGGGGCTGGATGCCGTCGGCGTCAATGCGGGGGCGTGAGCGGGTGACCTGCCGTTTGAGGCCGGCCACCCGGATCTCGAAAAATTCGTCCATATTGCTGGAAAAAATAAGCAGAAACTTGAGCCGTTCCAGCAGTGGTGTGTCCTCGTCCAGCGCCTGCTCCAGCACCCGGATATTGAACTGCAGCTGTGATAGCTCGCGGTGGATGTACAGACTGCTGTCATCCAGGGCGATCATGGCGGGGGCGGGGTTGTCTGGGGGCATGATGCGTCTGCTTTGAATATTGGGATTTATGGAAACACTGAACAAATGGGCTGGCTCGAAATGAAGCTGCCCGGCAGGCTTGTCATGCTGCGCATAGTCGCAGCATCCATGGATTCTGCGTCTCGCTATGCTAGCGCAGAATGACGAGCTGTAGTTTTATTCAGCGCTTCCTTATGTTTGCATCAACAGAGGCCAAGGCTCTGCGTACCTGGCCTCTGCTGATGCCATAAAGTGCGTGCATTTTGCCAGCACGCATCATCGGGATATGGTGGAGCAAACCTTGTGTCGCCATGGATGGCGACACAGAGCCTACAGGGACGTACTTGCGGCGTGTTTGCGTAATCCATATCACGAGGATGCTGGCGCTGAGGCCGGGAAAACTAATTTTTCTGCAACAACTCGGCGGCCCGCACGGCGAAGTAGGTTAGGATGCCGTCGGCGCCGGCCCGTTTGAAGCCGACCAAAGATTCCAGGATGACGTCTTCACTGAGCCAGCCGTTCTGGATGGCGGCCATGTGCATGGCGTACTCGCCGCTGACCTGATAGGCAAAGGTCGGTGCCTTGAACTCCTCTTTGACCCGCCAGACGATATCCAGGTAGGGCATGCCGGGTTTGACCATCACCATGTCGGCGCCTTCGGCCAGATCGGCGGCCACTTCGTGCAGGGCTTCGTTGCCGTTGGCAGGATCCATCTGGTAGGTGAACTTGTTGCCCTTGCCCAGGTTGCCAGCGGAGCCAACTGCGTCGCGGAAGGGGCCGTAGTAGGCGCTGGCGTACTTGGCCGAGTAGGCCATGATGCGCACGTTGGTGTGCCCGGCGCTTTCCAGCGCTTCGCGGATAGCCTGGATACGGCCGTCCATCATGTCGGACGGTGCCACCACCTGGGCGCCGGCCTCGGCATGCGACAGCGCCTGGCGCACCAGTGCATCAACGGTGACATCGTTCATCACATAGCCGCTGTCATCAATGATGCCGTCCTGGCCGTGGGTGGTGAAGGGGTCCAGCGCTACGTCAGTGATCACGCCCAGTTCCGGGAACTTGGCGCGCAGTGCACGCACCGCCCGCTGGGCAATGCCGTTGGGGTCCCAGGCGGCAGCGGCGTCCAGCGATTTGTGCTCCGGCGGGGTGACCGGAAACAGGGCCAGCGCCGGAATGCCCAGTTCTACCCAGCGTTCGGCCTCTTGCAGCAACAGATCAATCGACAGGCGTTCCACACCTGGCATGGAGGGCACTGCCTCGCGCTGGTTTTCGCCGTCCAGCACAAACACCGGCAGGATCAGGTCGTCCACGCTCAGGCGGTGTTCACGCACCAGGCGGCGGGAAAAATCATCCCGGCGGTTGCGGCGCAGACGGGTGGCAGGGAACAGACGTTGGGCAGTGTTGGTCACTTGGAATCTCCTGAAAATGACGGCAGCGGCAAAACAGCACAGGTAGCCGAAAAATAACCCCGCCATTTAACCACAAAACCGGATTATTTCCTTGCATGTGCAAACCGCTCTGGTATCATCTGCGCCCCTGTCACGTGCGGTATTCAACTAATGGGGTTGGATGGCGGCACGATTCAATGTTCGAGGACACGCCATGAAAGCTGACATTCATCCAAATTACACCGACATCAACGCAACCTGCAGCTGCGGTAATGTCATCAAGACCCGCTCCACCATCGGTCAGGACATCAACATTGATGTATGTTCCGAGTGCCACCCGTTCTACACCGGCAAGCAAAAGGTACTGGACGTGGGCGGCCGCATCGACCGCTTCAAACAGCGTTTCGGTGGCTTCGGCGCCAAGTAAGGCCCGCTTCATCAAAAAAGCGCTCTTTGGAGCGCTTTTTTATTGCCTGACGTTTGGTCGTAGCCGGGCTGGCATAAGGTCTACTTGTAGGGGGATGGCATCTTGTGTATCCTCACAGACCCTGTTAATTACTACGTTGTGGACCATCCATCATGTCAGATCTGAAAGCTGCCGCTCTTGAATATCATATGTCGCCGCGTCCGGGAAAACTGAGTGTCGAGCTGACCAAGCCGACCTCCAGCGCCCGCGATCTGGCCCTGGCGTACAGCCCGGGGGTGGCAGAGCCGGTACGCGAGATCGAACGTGATGCATCGCTGGCTTACCGTTATACCGGCAAGGGCAACCTAGTGGCAGTGATTACCGACGGTACCGCCGTGCTGGGGCTGGGCAATACCGGTCCGCTGGCGTCCAAGCCGGTGATGGAAGGCAAGGGCGTGTTGTTCAAGCGCTTTGCGGGCGTTGACGTGTTTGACATTGAAGTGGCGTCCGAGAGTCCGCAGGCGTTTATCGACACCGTTCGCCGTATTTCCATTACCTTTGGCGGCATTAACCTGGAAGATATCAAAGCGCCCGAGTGTTTTGAAATCGAGCGTACACTGATTGAACAGTGCGATATTCCGGTGTTCCACGACGACCAGCACGGCACGGCCATTGTCACCGCTGCCGGCATGCTCAATGCGCTGGAAATTGCCGGCAAACGGCTGGAAGACGCCCGCATTGTTTGCCTGGGTGCCGGTGCCGCTGCCACCGCCTGCATGAAACTGCTGATCAGCCTGGGCGCCAAGCTGGAAAATATCTATATGGTCGACCGCAAGGGCGTGATCCACAGCGGCCGTGACGACCTCAACCAGTACAAGGCGGCGTTCGCCCACGACACCGACCGTCACACCCTGGAACAGGCGATGGAAGGGGCTGACGTTTTTGTCGGTCTGTCCGGCCCCAACCTGCTGAGCGCCGAAAACCTCAAGCGCATGGCTGAAAATCCGGTGGTGTTTGCCTCCTCCAACCCGGACCCTGAAATCCGCCCGGAAATGGCGCACGCCACCCGTTCCGACGTGATCATGGCCACCGGTCGTTCCGACTACCCCAACCAGGTCAATAACGTACTCTGCTTTCCGTTCATCTTCCGCGGTGCGCTGGACGTGCGTGCCACCCGCATCAACGAAGAAATGAAAATTGCCGCCGTACACGCCATTCGTGACCTGGCAAAAATGCCCTGCCCGGTGGAAGTCTGTGCGGTATATGGCGTGGACAAGATGGAGTTTGGCCGCAGCTACATTCTGCCCAAACCGGTTGACCCCCGCCTGATCACCCTGGTGTCCGATGCCGTGGCCCGTGCCGCCATTGACAGTGGCGTTGCCACCCTGCCATACCCGGCGCACTATCCGTTGCAGTCGGTGGATGATGTGTTTGCCAGCTGATGAACGCAGGCTTTGTATCTGTACCAGGAATGCCGGGCTTGCCCCGGCATTCTTCTTTCCGTCACAGCCTGCTTGGACCGCAGGCTAAAGGGAGGCAGCAGCGGCGGTAGCCGGGCTGAAAACAGTCGGGGCTTTAGATTGAATTTGCCGGCCTGTATGATTCGGCCTTTAATTGGGGGCCGGGCGTGTATAGGAGTGTGCGTTGGCGGGTTTGCCGGTAATGGCCCTCGACCTGAAAAATATTGTTTGCTGCATGTTGAAGGGCGCTCCCAATAAACAGACGCCTTTTAAACGCCGTATTCTGTTAAAGAAGCACTGAACAAATGGGCTGGCTCGAAATGAAGCTGCCCCAGCAGACGTGTCATGCTGCGCGTAGTCGCAGCATCCATGGATTCTGCGACTCGCTATGCTCGCAAGAATGACGAGCTGCAGTTTTATTCAGCGTTTTCTTAAAAGTTTTTCTCAGTGGCGCAGCGGGTCTTGTGAACACCACCCATTGACCAGAGGCTTTTCATGAAAGGCATAATCCTCGCCGGCGGCTCCGGCACCCGTCTTTACCCCATTACCAAGGGCGTTTCCAAGCAGCTGGTGCCCATCTACGACAAGCCTATGGTGTATTACCCGCTGTCGGTACTGATGCTGGCCGGTATCCGTGAGGTGCTGATTATCACCACGCCTGAGGACCAAAGCAGTTTTCAGCGATTGCTGGGCGATGGCAGCGAGTTGGGCATGCGTTTTGACTATGTGGTGCAGCCCTCGCCGGATGGCCTGGCGCAGGCGTTTATCCTGGGGCGTGAGTTTATTGGTGATGACGCCGTGTGCCTGGTGCTGGGCGATAACATCTATTACGGCCATGATCTGGTCAAATTGCTGCATTCTGCGGTCAGTAACGCCGAGCAGCTGAACCAGGCGACGGTGTTTGGTTACCACGTCACCGATCCGCAGCGTTATGGCGTGGCCGGCTTTGATACCGAAGGCAAGGTGGTTTCGCTGGAAGAAAAGCCCATCAAGCCCAAGTCAAACTTTGCTGTAACCGGCCTGTATTTTTACCCCAATGACGTGGTGCAAAAAGCGGCACAGGTTGAACCCTCCGCACGGGGCGAGCTGGAAATTACCACCGTCAACCAGATGTACCTGGCCGAAAACCGGCTGATGCTGGAAAAAATGGGTCGTGGCTTTGCCTGGCTGGATACCGGCACCCATGAAAGCCTGCTGGAAGCCTCTGCTTTTATCGAAACCATAGAAAAGCGTCAGGGGCTGAAAGTGGCCTGTCTTGAAGAAATCGCCTACGAAATGGGCTACATCAGTCGTGAACAATTATTGGCCCTGGCCGAGCCGCTGGCGAAAAACCAGTACGGCCAGTACCTGATCCGCCGTGCCGGACAGGAGGTTTAAACATGCAATTTACACGGCAATCCATCCCCGATGTGGTGCTGATTGAGCCCAAAGTGCATGGCGATGCGCGCGGCTATTTTTGTGAAACCTGGCGGCAGGACAGGCTGGACGAGTTTTTGGGCCATGAACTGAGGTTTTGTCAGGACAACGAATCACGTTCGACCCGTGGCGTGCTACGCGGTTTGCATTTTCAGTTGACACCCCATGCACAAACCAAGCTGGTGCGGGTGCTGGAAGGTGAAGTGCTGGATGTGGCAGTGGATATCCGTGCCGGCAGCCCCACCTTTGGCCAGCATGTAACGATGCGCCTAAGCGGTGACAACAAAAAGCAACTGCTGATTCCCCGTGGTTTTGCTCACGGTTTTGTGGTGTTGAGCGAAACAGCGCTGTTTGCCTACAAGGTGGACAACTACTATTCGCCGGAATGCGACCGTGGCATCGCGTTTGACGACCCGGCCTTGGGCATTGACTGGTTGTTGCCCCGAGAGCAGTTACAGCTGTCGGCCAAAGACCAGCAGCAACCGCTGTTGAGTGCACTGCAGCAGGGCTTTGACTATGGGGTCGATTACTATGACTAGGCGGGTGCTGGTGACCGGCAAAAACGGCCAGCTGGGGCAAAGCCTGCAGAAAATAGCGGGCCAGTATCCGCAGTTTTCGTTCGAGTTTGTCGGGCGTGAGCAGCTTGACCTGGCCAGTGCCGAGTCGGTGCAGTCATTTTTTTCTGGCTCACAGCCCTACGCCGGCATCATCAATGCGGCGGCCTATACGGCGGTGGACAAGGCGGAATCTGAACCTGAGCAGGCCGACCGGGTGAATCACCTGGCGGTTGCCCAGTTGTCTGAAATCGCCCGTGCGCAGGGCGCTTTTTTGCTGCATGTATCTACGGATTATGTATTTGATGGCAAAGGCTGTCGGCCCTGGCTAGAGAGCGACCCGGTGGCGCCGGTGAATGAATACGGCCGCAGCAAGCTGGCCGGCGAGCAGGCCATGCAGGCTTCGGGTTGCTGCGGGGCTATTGTGCGCACCAGCTGGGTGTATTCCGAGTTTGGCAGTAACTTTGTCAAGACCATGCTGCGCCTTGGCACTGAACGGGATGAGCTGGGGGTTATTTTTGACCAGGCGGGTACGCCAACCTATGCCACGGATTTGGCCCGGGTGTTATTGGGGTTGTTGGAGCAGGGGTGCGGCGAGCAGGTGCAGGCTGGCTCAGTAGTGAGTGCAGGCAGTAACCGGCTGGATCCTGCGACTTCGCTACGCTCCGCGCAGGATGACAAACAATACAAGGCAGAAGCAGTTGCGGTATATCACTTCAGCAATGAAGGCGTGTGCAGCTGGTACGACTTTGCCTGCGCCATTTTTGAGCTGTCGGGCGTGCCGTGCCGGGTCAAACCGATTGCAACCAGCGACTACCCGACCCCGGCGGTGCGGCCGCATTACAGTGTGTTGAATAAAGGCAAAATTCGGCAGCAATTGGATGTGGTTATTCCACATTGGCGGGATTCCTTGAGGCAATGCCTGGCCTTGATGTAGGTGGTTATGAGATTTGTGGCTTTAGGTTGCCTAAGGTTGGAGTGGCTAGCGCACTAGTGATTGCAGGTAAGCAAGCCGCTGGATCCTGCGACTGCGCTTCGCTTCGCGCAGGATGACAGGGTGGTAGGGCTTCTCTTAGTGTAGGGTAACAGGATGGGGGCCTCGCTTCGCGAAGGATGATGGAGTTATGTCACCCTGCGCGCAGTCGCAGGGTCCAGCGCTTTCAGGCAATGCGGGTATTGAGCCGGCCCAGGCGGTTGGCAGAATCATTTTAAATTTGAAGGACGGTTAATCCGCTATGCACGATTCGGCATTGAAAATTCTGGTCACCGGCGGTGCCGGCTTTATTGGTAGCGCTGTGGTGCGTCATTTAATCAAGGATACCGATCATTCGGTGGTCAACCTGGACAAGCTCACCTACGCCGGCAATCTGGAATCGCTGGTCAGCGTGAGTGACAGCCCCCGCTACGCCTTTGAGCAGGTGGATATTTGCGATGCAGCAGAAGTGCGGCGCGTGCTGGCTGAACACCAGCCAGACCTGATGATGCACCTGGCAGCGGAGAGCCATGTGGATCGCTCGATTGACGGCCCCGGCGAGTTTATCCAGACCAACATTGTGGGCACCTATGTGCTGCTGGAAGCGGCGCGGGCCTACTGGCAGCAGCTGGATGCGCAGCGCAAGGCACGTTTCCGTTTTCACCACATCAGTACCGACGAGGTGTACGGCGATTTGCTGCATCCCAATGATGTGGGGCAGGGCGTTAACACAACAGCAACGTCATTGCCCGGCTCGACCGGGCAATCTTCATATTCGCAATTTAATTCTGCAGTAGACCACCCGATTGAGTCGGGTGATGAGGCTGTAAGTGGTGGGCCCGGCATGACTTTGCCGCTGTTTACCGAAACCACAGCCTACGCACCCAGCAGCCCCTATTCGGCCAGCAAGGCCGGCTCGGATCACCTGGTTCGCGCCTGGCATCGTACCTACGGCCTGCCGGTAGTGGTGACCAATTGCTCCAACAACTATGGCCCGTTCCACTTCCCGGAAAAATTGATTCCGCTGGTGATTCTGAACGCCCTGGAAGGCAAGCCGCTGCCCATTTATGGCGCCGGCGACCAGATTCGTGACTGGCTCTACGTGGAAGACCATGCCCGGGCGCTGGTTTTGGTGGCTACCCGGGGTGCCAATGGCGAGACCTACAACATTGGCGGCCACAACGAAAAACAGAACATCGAGGTGGTGCAAAGCATTTGCAGCATTCTCGATGAGCTGGCGCCACGCCCTGCCGGCAGCTACAGCGATTTGATCACCCATGTCAGCGACCGCCCCGGCCATGACCGCCGCTACGCCATTGATGCCGGCAAGATCGGCCGGGAACTGGGCTGGACTCCGCAGGAAACCTTTGCAACCGGCCTGCGCAAAGCCGTGCAGTGGTACCTGGATAACCAGCCCTGGTGCCAGCGGGTGCAGGATGGCAGTTACCAGCGCGAGCGGCTGGGCGGCGCCCCTGACAGCGCATGAACCAAAAGGAGGCTGCGGCCTCCTTTTTTCGTCTTGTGTTGCCCGTCTGCTGGCGCCCGTACATGTAGTATTGCTTTCATTGGACTACAACTGAAGACTCGATAGTCGGATACCGGTCACTGGTTTATGCTGGCATCTTTGTGTTTTGACGCATGACCACAGGAGGTTGCATGGCACGTATCAGTCAAAGGGTGCACAACAACGTTCACATGTTCGGTGATCTGCTGGGCCAGACCATGAAGGCCCAGCGCGGAGCCGGGTTTCTGGACAAGGTTGAACTGATCCGCACCGGTGCCAAGTCGGCACGGCGTGGTTCGCAGGAAGGCCGTGCCCAGTTTGAGGAAACGCTGGCCGGTCTGGCCGAGGACGAGTTGTTGCCGGTGGCACGGGGCTTTAGCCAGTTTCTCAATCTGGCCAATATTGCCGACCAGTATCACCTGATGCGCCGTCGCCGCGAGGACGAGGAGCCGGCCTTTGAAGACCAGATGCTGGCCAAGGTGCTGGAGCGGCTGAAAGCCTGCAACCAGTGCCCGGACCAGCTGGCCAAAGTGGTCGGTGACCTCGACATCGAGCTGGTGCTGACCGCTCACCCGACCGAGGTGTCGCGTCGCACCCTGATCATGAAATATGACGTCATTGCGTCGCAACTGGCCAAGCTGGACCGCAGCGACATGACCGCCGCCGAGCGGGAAAAAGTAATCAACCGGCTGCGTGGCCTGATTGCCGAAATCTGGCACACCAGCGAAATTCGCACCAGCCAGCCGGTGCCCCAGGACGAGGCCCGCTGGGGCTTTGCCGTGATTGAACGCTCGCTGTGGCAAGCGGTGCCGCGCATGTTGCGCCACGTCGACCAGACCCTGCGCGAGGCCGGTGCCGGCCCGCTGCCGCTGACCGCCACGCCGGTGCGCTTTGCCAGCTGGATGGGTGGCGACCGGGATGGCAACCCCAATGTCACCTCTGGTGTCACCCGCCATGTACTGCGGCTGGCGCGCTGGATTGCATCCGACCTTTATCTGCGTGACATTGGCCAGCTGACGGCAGAACTGTCCATGCAGCAGGGTTCGGACGAACTGATGGCGATAGCCGGTGCCAGCGACGAGCCATACCGGGTGGTACTCAAACGCCTGCGTGCCCGGTTGCGTCATACCCGCAACGAGCTGACCGCAGCCATAACCAATAACCAGCCGTTGCCGGCCGACATTCTGCACAACAAGTCCGAGCTGCTGGAGCCATTGTTGCTGTGTCACCGCTCGCTGCATGCCTGCGGCATGGGCCTGATTGCCGACGGTGACCTGCTGGACTGCATCCGCCGGGTGGCCACCTTCGGGCTGGCGCTGGTGCGGCTGGACATCCGCCAGGATGCGTCCCGCCATGTGGCGGCGCTCGACGAAATGACCCGCTGGCTGGGGCTGGGCAGCTATGCCGGGTGGAGCGAAGAACAACGCCAGGCGTTCCTGCTGCAGGAGCTGCACAATCGCCGGCCGCTGCTGTCGGACGAATTCCAGCCCAGCGACGATACCCGTGAAGTGCTGGACACCTGTGCGGTGGTGGCCCGGGCCCCGGAAGACTCGCTGGGTACCTATGTCATCTCGATGGCATCGGCACCGTCCGACGTGCTGGCGGTCCAGTTGTTGCTGAAAGAGTCCGGCGTGCGCCGTGCCATGCGGGTTGCCCCGCTGTTTGAAACCCTGGATGACCTCGACAACGCAGCAGGCGTTATTCGCCAGCTGCTGAGTCTGGATGATTACCGCCAGCGGCTGACCGGTCCGCAGGAAGTGATGATCGGCTACTCGGACTCGGCCAAGGACGCCGGCACCACAGCCGCTGCCTGGGCTCAATACCGGGCCCAGGAACAGCTGGTCGCCGTCTGCCAGCAAGCCGGAGTCGAACTGCTGCTGTTCCATGGCCGTGGTGGCACCGTGGGTCGTGGTGGCGGTCCTGCTCACGAGGCGATCCTGTCACAGCCGCCAGGCTCGGTGGCCGGACGCTTCCGTACCACCGAACAGGGCGAGGTGATCCGTTTCAAATACGGCTTGCCGGATGTGGCGGCCCAAAACCTCAACCTGTACCTGGCTGCGGTACTGGAGGCGACCTATCTGCCGCCGGTCGCACCCAAAGACAGCTGGCGGGCGGTCATGGACCGGATGGCGGAAGATGGTCTCAATGGCTACCGTCATGTGGTGCGCGAAGATCCACGCTTTGTCGATTACTTCCGCCAGGCCACGCCCGAGCTGGAACTGAGCCGCCTGCCGCTGGGCAGTCGTCCGGCCCGCCGCCGCAGTGGCGGCATTGAAAGTCTGCGTGCCATTCCCTGGATCTTTGCCTGGACCCAGACCCGGCTGATGCTGCCGGCCTGGCTGGGTTGGGAAACCGCTTTGGAGCAGGCCTGTGCCCGTGGCGAGCAAGACATACTGGACGAAATGCGCGACCACTGGCCGTTCTTCCGTGCCCGTATCGACATGCTGGAAATGGTGCTGCTCAAGGCCGATGCCGGCATTGCCCGCCTGTATGACGAGCGCCTGGTAGAGCCGGAACTGCGACCGCTGGGCGAGCAGCTGTTTGCCCGTTTGCAGCAGGCGGTTGACCGGGTGCTGGCGTTGACCGGTGAAAGCGAACTGCTGGAGCGTCACCCGGATGTACGGGCGTCGATCAGCGTGCGGGACACCTACCTTGATCCACTGCACCTGTTGCAGGTCGAACTGTTGGCCCGTTCCCGCAAACACGGCGATGCCCTCAGCCCGGCGATCGAGCAGGCCATGCTGGTTACCGTAGCCGGCATTGCTGCGGGGCTGCGTAACACGGGTTGATGTGGGGTTTTGCTGTTAGCAGGGTTTGGAGCATTCCGTCATTCTGCGTTTTGCGCAGCAAAATCGCAGAATCCATGGCGTGCGGGACGGGTGTGACCCGGCCGGACGAGGCACTACGCAACGCTGCGCTGCCACGACCGCCCTTTGGGGCGTTCATGGCGCTAAGGCTTTGCTCCGGCCCCGCCCGGCCGGCGGATACACCGGTGTGGCTGGGGGTGGCCCGGCTGCGCCGGGCTGCTGTCGCATGGTGTTGCGGTTGATGCCCTGATGACTTCAGCTCCGTTGTTACCCCGCTTGCAGCCAATCTGTCGTTACTTCGCTTGCAGCCAACCTGTCGTTACCCCGCTTGCAGCTAACCTGTCGTTATTCTGCTTGTAGCCAACTCCGTCGTCACCCGGCTTGACCGGGTGACCTCCCTCAAATCAGCAGGGTTTAGAGCATTCCGTCATTCTGCGTTTTGCGCAGCAAAATCGCAGAATCCATGGCGTGGCAGCGCAGCTTTGCTCAGGCCCCGCCCGGCCAGCGCAGACATTCCGCACGCAGCGAAGCGCAGTTGCCGACTCCAATATGTGGTCGGACGGGGAAGGACATTCGCCTTGCGACAGGTCAATAAAAGCTGATTATGCCTTGTGCGACTAAAGGCTACTGTGTACATTTGTCCGCTTGCGTCGGCGGCGGCTTTGGTTGTCCGGTGGCTGCACATGGCATCAGGAGCTTCTGACAAGCACCGGTCCGGTATTGTTACAACGCCGGTCTTTCTCAGAATTTCTTTAAATATCCGGAGGATAATCCACATGCGAGTGATTTTGCTGGGCGCACCAGGCGCTGGTAAAGGTACCCAGGCGGGCTTCATTACCAAAGAATTTGGCATTCCCCAGATTTCCACAGGCGACATGCTGCGTGCAGCGGTCAAGGCCGGCAGTCCGCTGGGCCTGAAAGTGAAAAACGTCATGGAAACCGGTGGTCTGGTGTCTGACGACATCATCATCGACCTGATCAAGGAGCGCATCCAGCAGGACGACTGCGCCAGAGGCTTCCTGTTTGACGGCTTCCCCCGCACCATTCCCCAGGCCGAAGCCCTGCGTGAAGCCGGCGTCGACATTGACCATGTGGTAGAAATTGCCGTCGATGACGAGGAAATCATCAAGCGCATGTCCGGTCGTCGTACCCACGCCGCTTCCGGTCGCACCTACCATGTCATCTACAACCCGCCCAAGGTTGAAGGCAAGGACGACGTGACCGGCGAAGATCTGGTTCAGCGGGATGACGACAAAGAAGAAACCGTGCGTCACCGTCTGGAGGTTTACCACTCCCAGACCAAGCCGCTGGTGGATTTTTATCAGCAGCTGTCAGCCGCCAATGCGGGCAAGCCCCGTTACAGCGCCATTGCCGGCGTTGGCAGTGTCGATGACATCACCGCCAAAGTGATGGCCGCCCTGGCCTGATCCTGCAGGAGCGGCCCTGACTCCAGGGTGCGCTCCTTTGGACTTCTCACGCCCCAGCAGGAGCGCTGTCCGGCGCGATTACCTTCTATGCCTACCTTGCTTGCCATTGATACCGCCACCGAGGCCTGTTCTGTTGCCCTGCTGCATGATGGCCGCCTGTTCAGCCGCTATGCGGTGATGCCCAGGCTGCATGCCCAGCATATACTGCCCATGGTGCAACAGCTGCTGGACGAAGCCGGCATCCGGCTGACAGCGGTGGACGCTATTGCTTTTGGCCGTGGCCCCGGAGCCTTTACCGGCCTGCGCATAGCGGTTGGAGTGGTGCAGGGGCTGGCCTTTGCACTCGACAAACCGGTGTTGCCGGTGTCCAGTCTGGCCGCCATTGCCCGCCGGGCCTGGCGGGAGCAGGGCAGCGAACAGGTTGCAGTAGCGATCGATGCCCGCATGGATGAAGTGTACTGGGGCTGCTATGCGCTCGAAGACGGCCAGATGCAGTTGCAAGGACTGGAGCAGGTATGTGCTCCGGAACAGGCCCGCCTGCCCCGCAGCGCCGCTGGCAACTGGCTGGCCGCCGGTACCGGCTGGAATGCCTATGCCGGCCGCATTGCGGTTGAAGTCAGCGGCCAGGCCAGCGAGTCCCTGCCTCACGCCGAAGACATTCTGATGCTGGCGCTGAACGACTGGCACCAGGGCCGGGCACAACCGGCGGACCATGCGCTGCCGGTTTACCTGCGTGACCAGGTGGCAACACCCAATAATTCGGGGTCAGAGTAACCATTCGACGAATGGTTACTCTGACCCCGAATTATTAAGGTAAAGTATAGGCATGTTTTTTAGAGGCTCAGGCCATGCGTCTTGACGGATTCTCACCCGCCTATGTGCCCAATCGCACAACCCGGCCGGATGCGATCGCAGTATCCGACGAAGTCGCACGCCAGCAGGAAGCCCTCAACCGCCAGGGCGATGCCCTGTCCGGTAGTACCCGTCCGCAAACCCTGCAAGCCGTCTCCCAGGTTCAAGCCCAGCAAGAGTACGAACGCTACCAGGAGCGCAAGGCCGAATTTTCCGGCCAGAACCTGAGCTGGCAAAACCGTCAGGCGATGGCCAGCTATTCCAATACCGCCGGTCTGGCCGGTGACGAGCCGGTCGATGCTGCCCAGGTACTGGGGCTGGATCTCTACGCCTGATGGGCGTTCGCATCGCAGCGCTGGACCCCTCACTGGAACAGGCAGCGCAAGCACTTTCCCTTCAATTGTCATTACCGCTACAGGGCGATGCCGCCTTTGAATTGCAATTAACCCTGCAAGGCCTGCAACTGCAAGAGCTAAACAGCAAAGCCGGTGCGGTACGGGTTGATTTCGCCGGTGGTGCGCAGGCCCATCGCCGCCAGTTTGGTGGCGGCAGCGGCCAGATGATTGCCAAAGCCATAGGTGTGCAGCCCGGTGTGCGGCCACTAGTACTGGAGGCCACAGCCGGTTTGGGGCGTGATGCCTTTGTGCTGGCTTGCCTGGGTTGTCCGGTGGTGATGATCGAGCGCCATCCGGTCGTAGCGGCTTTGCTGGGCGACGGGCTGCGCCGGGCGGCACAGGATGCCTCCACCGCTGAGGTTATTGGCCGCATGCAACTGCTGCAGGGCGATGCCATCGACCGGATGCAGCGCTGGCAACAGGAGCAGCCGCAGGTGATCCATCTGGACCCGATGTTTCCCGAGCGGGGCAAAAGCGCCCAGGTAAAAAAAGAAATGCGCCTGTTTCAGCCGCTGGTTGGCTCCGACGACGACGCCCCCCGTCTGCTGGCAGCAGCACTGGAACTGGCCAGCCACCGGGTCGTGGTCAAACGCCCCCGCATCGCCCCGCCGATCGAAGGCCCGGCGCCCGGTTACAGCCTGCAGGGCAAATCCAGCCGCTACGACATCTATCCCAAAAAGACACTGCGTCAGGTGTGAATGTATTCGTACAGGCTGCCCGGATACACCCCAACCTGCAGGTGCAGCGACTTGCGCACCCCTCACCGTCATGCTGCGCGCAGTCGCAGCATCCATAAATGG
>CAZMLX010000004.1:0-27629 GCA_964567275.1 uncultured Thiopseudomonas sp.
CTGCACCCTGTGCTGCCTGTTGCAGGGCCAGCTGCATAAAATATCGGTCTGATGAGTCAAATTCAGTCACTGTCTTTACTCCCCGGCATCTTCGGCACGGATGGCGCCCGGTGGCAGCTCGCGCGACAGGGTAACCGTCGGCTCCAGCCAGTTGCCTTCCAGCCGGTAACGAACCGCCGCCATCCGGGAAAAACGGTCGCCGGCCAGCCGGTCAAACACAAACAGCGCTCCGCCCACTGCCGGCGCACCGGCTGCTATGGCCACCAGTGGCAGGTTGCGGCTGACCGGCATGGTCACCTGCAACCAGGCATCGAGCTGCTCGCGGCCGGCATCGGCGCTGCCTTCCAGTGCCAGGTTGCTGGAAATGCCTTCCAGGGTCATGGGTTCACGGGTTTGATAGATACCGTTGTTGATATCCAGCGAGCCATTGATGCGGTCATAGGCCAGTCCCTTGCCCAGCAGGTCGCGGAAGTCCAGCCGCAGACGGCGGCCAATGGAGTCAAAATTGAGAATGCCGAATACCCGCAAGGCCTGCTTGCTGCCATCCATGACCAGCAGCTGGCCATGGCGCAAACGGAAATCGGCCGTACCCGACAGCTTCTGGGCCGACAACTCGCCCAGTCCGCCCGGCCAGATGACATCCAGCATCAGGCTGAAACGTTCGGCACTGACGTTGGGGGCATAGTCCCAGGCTTCCAGTACTTCTTCCAGTTGCTCACCGGACAGGCTGCCGGTAAAACGGCTGTTGCCCCGGCTGCTCCAGTCCAGTTCACCCTGCAGCCGCATGCCCTTGAGCCCCAGATCCAGCTCCTGGACAAGGGCGCTGCCGGGTTGCGGTACCACCCTGAACGACCAGCGCCCCAACGGCTGATCCTGCAGCAGCAGCTGGTCAATCTGTACCTGCATCGCCGGAATGCCGGCCGGGTCAAAGTTGCTGTCCTGGTCTTTTGTTGCCGGCGTCGCTGGCAGCTGAAGCCGCTCAAGCCTGACCTGCAGCGGCTGCCGGGTGGGCATGTCAATGGTGCCCTGTAGCTGGGTTGCGGCCAGCTGCAGCGTCCAGCCCCGGTTGCCGGACAACGGCCGGGCGTTCAGTTTCAGGCTGTCCAGCGGCAGGGCAAAGCCGTCCAGCCGGCCAATGTCCAGCTGGATCGATGACAGCAAGCCGCCGTCTGTCTCCCCGGTTGAACCCAGCTGTTGCAATGCCGCCAGCCAGGCCGGGCCGTCCAGCAGGCCCAGTTTTCCGCTCACCTCAATGCCGGCTGTCGCCGGCAGGCGGGGCTGACGCTCGTCCAGCACCAACTGCCCGCGCCATGGCGTTTTTTCGCCACCGGCCAGCAGCGCACTGAACTTGCCGCCATGGGTCAGCCAGTATTGGGCTTCCTGGTCATCCAGCGTCATATGCCATTGGGTGGGCACCTTTTGCGCAGCGGTTTTACCCAGCGGGCGGGGCAAGTCAATGCTGACCCCGGCCAGATCACTGACCACCGCCAGCTGACTGTTGCGCTCAGCCAGCGTCAGCTCCAGCTCGTATCCCAAACGGCCGGTCAGCGGCAACGGGCCCTGATAGCGCAGCCAGTCACGGACTGCAATAACCGGCATCTGGCCACCGGCCCTGATCACTGTCGACCAGCCCGTTTGTCCGCTGGCCGGCGCCGCCCGGGCCGTAAAGGGCTGACCCAGAAAACGGCCGGTAAACACCGGGCTTTGCAAACCTTTTTGACTGTCAATGTGCAGCGAACCGTTCAAACCCTCCAGCCGCAGCCGCTGGCCGGGCATGGACAGCCAGGCATCCTGCATTTGCAGCTGGAGCTGTACCTGCGGCACGCCCTTGCCAGTCAGGGGAACCTGCAGCTGCAGGGTGGCCGGCAACCGGCCCTCACCCTGCCAACCGGCCAGTTGCGGCAGACTGGCCGCCAACGGTGTATTTTGCACCAACTGCAAACCGTCCTGTACCCGGCTGTCCAGCCCGGCTTTCAACACCAGCCGGGGATTGCTGCCGTCAGCGGCATAGCCGATTTCTGCCCGGGCCGGTGCGATGCGGGTTTCCAGAATGCGCCCCCGTTGCAGGTCAACCTGTACCCGATGGTCATGCACATGCACCCGGACCCGGGCATCCTGAAGCGGTGGCCAGTCCGGCTGATAAGCCAGCTGTGCCTGATCGACCTCAAAATACAAGCGATTACTGCGGGCACCTGCCGCCGCATCGGCAGCCAGGCTGCCGTGATAGCCGTAGTAGCCTTGCTCGATCCGGCCAGCCTGGATGGCGGTACCGAGCCAGTCATGGAGTCCGGGCTGACGGGCCTGCATGGCTTTGGGCAGGTAGCGCCGGGTGAAAGCGGCATCGCCCTGGCGCAAACCGATGTGCAAATCCATGGTGGGTTCGCGATCGCTGTCTTTGCCGGGCAGGTCAAGCTCGAAATTGCCGGTCAATACGCCCTCATCGCCCACCACCTGCAGGCCCGGGCTGCTCAAATGAAAGGCCTGGCCTTCCAGTGTCCAGTCCAGCCGGGCATGGGCGTTATGATAGTGCCAGGGCTCGGCAAACAGCCGGTCCAGATACAGGCTGAAACCGTCCTTGCTGGCCAGCTGCAACTGGCCGCCGGCCAGTGTACCCTGCAAGCGGCCGCTGACACCGCTGGCGCCCGGGGCGTTGAAGCCTGGCAACCAGGCCAGTGCCTGCAGGTTGGTGTCGTACTCCAAAGCCTGCCAGGGCCGCTGCGGGTACCAGCGCAGGTTAAGGTTGTTCAGCTGACCCGAGCCGTTCAGCTGCTGCAAAATTTCCGGGGTGCGCCCCGGCAACGGCAAGTCCAGGGCTGCTGCCAGCAAAGGCTGCAGTTGTAACTGGCGCACCGCCAGCTGCCAAACCGGCTCGTCACTGTCTGTCCTTTGATAACGGGCATGCCAGGCCAGTGGCTGTACCTCTTCATCCATCAGCCGCACCGGCAACTGACTGCTCCAGACATCCAGCTGTTCATGATGCCAGCGGCCATAGAGCTGGCCAGCGCCCAGCTCCAGCGCCAGCGGCCAGTCGCCCCGTTGGCCACGCAAAGCCGCCTGGCGCACCTCTGCCACCAGCTGCACATCAGCGCCTGCCGCCAGTTGCAACCAGAGCTGGCCGCCCAGCCGGGCCTGCTGCACCCCGCTGTCCGGCAACAACGAGGCAGGCAGCCAGGGCGCCCAGTCGCTGTCAGGCAGTTCCAGATAAATGCTGGCGGTCGAATCCTGCCAGCCACTGCGCTCCAGGGCCAACCGGGCCCGCAGTGCCAGCGGTTGGCCATCCGGCAAAAAAGCCCGGGCTTGCAACAGCTGCATATCACGACCCGGCGCCAGGGTCAGGCTGACATCATCCAGTACATAGTCATCTTGCCCCGCCGGTTGTACCCGGATGCGGGTATTAACCATGCTGAAGCGGCCCAGCTGTTGCAGGCTGTCATGCAGCAACTGCCAGGACAGGGCGACGGCTGGCGCTTCGGCCGCCGCCAGGGGCACGCCTTGCAGCTGCCAGCGGCCGTCTGCCTGTTGCTGCAGTTCCAGCTCCAGCCCGCGCACCCCAATGGACTCCATCAGCAAACGGCGATGCCACAAACTGCGCGGCATGTCCGGACGGAACGCCAGGGTACCCATCTGTACTCCGCCCTGCTCCGGCCCCAGCCTCACCCCGGCGGCATAAAACCGGGGGCCCAGCCCTTCCCAGCGCACCTTGATGCTGTCAATGCGTACATCCTGCTGAAGTTGCCGGCCCAGCCAGGCTTCTATTTCCGGGCGATAACTGTCAGGCAGCGGCGCCAAAATGCGGCCGGCCAGCACATATAAAAACAACAACAGCACCGCCAGCAACGACAGCCTGACACTCTGCCGGTACAGCCAGCGGTACAGCGCACGCATCAGGACCATGCTTCCTTCCTACAGCAGCACCACATCGTACTGCTCCTGGGTGTACAGACTCTCCACTTGCAGGGTAATGGGCCGCCCGATAAAGGTTTCCAGGTCGGCCAGGTTGCCGGACTCTTCATCCAGCAGGCGGTCAACCACATGCTGGTTGGCCAGCACCATATAGCCCTCGGCCTGGTAGGCCCGCGCCTCGCGCAGGATTTCACGGAAAATTTCGTAGCACACGGTTTCCGGCGTGCGCAGCGTGCCCCGGCCCTGGCAGGTGGCGCAGGGCTCGCACAGCAGCTGACCCAGGCTTTCGCGGGTGCGCTTGCGGGTCATCTGCACCAGCCCCAGCTCGGTCAGGCCGGTAATCTGGGTTTTGGCATGATCCCGCTCCAGCTGGCGCTCCAGTGTGCGTAACACCTGACGACGGTGCTCTTCGTCGTCCATGTCAATAAAATCGATGATGATGATGCCGCCCAGATTGCGCAGCCGCAGCTGGCGGGCAATGGCCAGCGCCGCTTCCAGGTTGGTTTTGAAAATGGTTTCTTCCAGGTTGCGATGACCCACAAAGCCACCGGTATTGACGTCGATGGTGGTCATTGCCTCGGTGGGGTCAATAATCAGGTAACCGCCGGATTTGAGGGGCACCTTGCGCTCTAGCGCTTTCTGGATTTCATCTTCGATGCCGTGCAGGTCAAACAGTGGCCGCTCGCCGGGGTAATGCTCCACCCGCTCACCCACGCCTGGCACCAGCTCGTCAACAAACTGGATGACCCGCTGCAGCGTCTCGCGCGAGTCAATACGAATTTTTTCGGTCTGCTCCGACACCAGGTCACGCAGGGTTCGCAAGGCCAGCGGCAATTCCTCATAAATCAGACAGCCGGTACTGCAGGTGTCGATACTGGTACGAATCTGCTGCCACAGCCGGTGCAGATAACGGATGTCGGAACGCATGTCATCTTCTTTTACGTCTTCGGCAGCAGTACGGATGATAAAGCCGCCAAAGTCCTGCATGCCTTCGGCGTCCAGACAACGGATCACACAGTCCCGGGCCTGTTCGCGCACAGCCTCGTCTTCAATTTTCAGTGACACCCCGATATGGTCGGAGCCAGGCATATGCACCAGATAGCGGGACGGGATCGAAAAAAAGGTGGTCAGCCGGGCGCCTTTGCTGCCAATCGGGTCTTTGGTGACCTGTACCACCAGCGCCTGCCCCTCGTGCAGCAGGCCGCTGATGCTGTCAATCGGACGGTCCGGCGGCAACTGCAGCTCGCCCATGTGAATAAAGGCGGCCCGCTCCAGCCCGATATCAACAAAAGCGGCCTGCATGCCGGGCAACACCCGCACCACCCGGCCCTTGTAGATATTGCCAACCAGCCCGCGTCGCTGGGTACGTTCAATATGTACTTCCTGCAACACACCATTTTCCACCACGGCAACCCGGGTTTCCATGGGTGTTACGTTCATCAGGATTTCTTCGCTCATCCAGTGTTCCTGCATCAGTTGTCATGCGTCAGACCCTGCAGCAGCATACAGGTTCGACCGGGAGTCCATACAAAAATGCCGACTCCCTGGTGAAGTCGGCATTGTTGTGTCAAGTTTACCGGGCAGCATTGTCCGGCAGAAATACGGCGGCGTCAAAAAACAAAATTAAGGTGACGGTTTTCATCCAGGCTAAGGGTACGTTTCTGGCTCAGACCCTGAAACTGGATTTCCACCTGGTATACACCGGGGTCCAGCATCAGCGACAGCGGTGTAGGCCCATAGGACTTCTGATTGATCAGTACGTTGTCACCAAACCGGTTGCTGCGCACCACCAGCGACAGGGTACGGTTGTCGCAGAGGTCAGCCGGTGCACCCAGCAGGGCACAGGGCATCATTCGGCGTGGCGTTATCCGTGCTGCCACCTTGAGGGTGGCCTTGACCTGGCCTTCCAGGTTGATGCTGGCATCGGCAAATTCGTGCTGTACACGGGCGTCATACCAGTCGGAATTTAGCTCGACCAGCTCCACCCGATCAGCCAGCTCCTGTTGCAATACATTCTGGTAGCGTGTTTTGACCCAGCCCTGCACGCTGGCATCCAGCAGCTTTTCGGTCAGACACAACTGCAGGCTGCGAGTGGCCGGACACTTGAACGACAGCTGCTCACTGAACTCGATATCACGTTCCAGCAAGCGCCCCACTTCCTGAACCTGGGCGATCGCCTGCTCCCGCTGCCGGGCGGCATAATCTTTTTTCAGCCGATCCAGTTCACGCTGCGCCTGTTGCTGGGCCAAAATACCGGCCGCCAGCTCCTCGCGGGTAGCCGCCAGCTTGTCGGTCAATTCCTGCTCACTGGCCTGCAAGGTTTCATGGTGTTGCAACAGATTATCCAGCCGCTGACGCGGACTGTTGTTCTGTAACACCTCTTCCATTTCCTGGCGCACATTCTTTTTACTGTCCGAAATGCGCACCCGTACCGCATCCAGCTGGGTACGTTCCAGCGTCAGCCGTTCATCCAGACTGGCCCGGGCGGTGCCCAGTTGCAGCACCTTTTCTTCCTGCCGGGCAATGGCCTCTGGCGTCAGCTCTGCCGCCGCCGAGCGGGCAGCTTCCGGCGCCGGAGCCGAGCTGTCCGGATTGGCCAGCACCAGCAAGGGGACACCCAATACCAGTGACATCAGCCATTGCCGCCAGCGCAAACGCCCGCCCATACGGACCCTTTGCAAGACTCCGGCTTTATTATCCATATTTAATTCACTCAACCCGTTCACCGACAGCAATCTGGCAGCACCAGCCATGACTAGCGCAAATTGCTGCAAATAATTCCAGAAATCCAGCTGCGGCGCAAGCTGCCGGCTCAGGACCGCCGGCCCGAACGCATATCCGGCCGGACCAAAAGCTGCATCAGGGTGTACACCCAGGGCCAGACCAGCGCACTGACCCAGGCCGGCAACAGGCGATCCAGCAACAGCGCCTGCTCGCCCGACAGCCAGCCCGGCCAAAACAGTACAAACTGGCCCAACGTAAAGACCAGCATGAAAAACATGCTTTGCTGCCAGTACGGAAACATGCGCAACCGTTGTCGAAACTGCAACACAGCCACCACCACAAACAACATGAACAGGGCATTCAACCCGAATACCGAGCCATACAGCACATCCAGCAGCAGCCCGGCCAGCCAGGCGCCAACCAGACTGAATCCCCGTGGCAACACAAACGCCCAGTAGGCAAGCACCAGCGCCAGCCATAACGGACGGGCGCTGCTCAACAGCTCGGGCAACGGCGCTACGGACAGCACCAGCGCCAGCGCCAGACTCAGCGGTATCAGCAACAGGGCAACCGGGTTAATTCTTCGCATCAGTGTCCGCCTCGTCTGCCACAGTTTCCGGCTCCACTACTTCAGTCCCGCCCGGTACCTGCTGCTCGCCAAACACCAAAAGAAAATAGCGGCTGCGGTTCAAGGCAGCCACCGGCGTGGCCTGCACACTGGCAAAGGGCTGGTCGGTGGCACGTTTGACCTCGGTAACCACCGCCACCGGGTAACCGGCCGGAAAGCGCTGTCCCATGCCCGAGGTCACCAGCAGGTCGCCTTCCTTGATGTCGGAAATATCGGTGACATAACGCAGTTCCAGCTGGTCCGGGTGCCCGGTGCCGCTAACGATGGTTCGCAAACCATTGCGGTGCACCTGCACCGGCAAACTATGGGTGGCATCGGAAATCAGCAATACCCTGGCGCTATAGGGCGTGACATCCACCACCTGCCCCATGACCCCGCGCGCATCCAGCACCGGCTGTCCGACATGGACGCCATGGCGCTCGCCCCGGTTAATCAGCAGGCGATGGCTTTGCGGATTGGGATCAACACCCAGCAACTCGGCCACCAGCACTTGCTCTTCCAGCTGGCCGGACGAGTTGAGCAACTCGCGCAAACGCAGGTTTTGTTCGGTGAGCAACGCCAGCCGCTGCAGCTGCCGTTGCATCTGCAGTGCCTCGGCACGCAGCCGTTCGTTTTCGGCAATGATTTCGGTCCGGCTGCCCAGCATCTGGGTCAGGTCCACGTACAGGCGGACCGGCAAGTCACCGGCCCAATACACAGGCGTCATGACAATACCGGCCATGCTGCGCAGCGAGCGCAGCCAGCCACTATTGGCATCCACCACCATCAGTACAATGGAGAGAACCAGCAGCACCATAAACCTGAGGGCAAAGGGGCTGCCTTTATAGAAAATGGGTTTAATGGTCAGTACCTTCTGAGTAATTTAGGTCCGCCAACCCGGATCAGCTTTGACCTGATTATTCGACAGACAGCAGGTCCATCGCATAATGCTCCATCATCGCCAGCGCACGGCCGCCGCCGATGGCCACACAGGTTTTGGGATCTTCCGCCACAATCACCGGCAGTCCGGTCTCTTGCGACAACAGCTTGTCCATATCACGCAGCAGCGCACCACCGCCGGTCAGCACCAGGCCGCGCTCGGCAATGTCGGAGGCCAGCTCGGGCGGAGACTGCTCCAGAGCGCTTTTTACCGCCTGAACGATCTGGCTCAGGGACTCCTGCAGCGCTTCCAGCACTTCCTGCGAGTTCAGCGTAAAGCTGCGCGGCACACCCTCGGCCAGGTTGCGGCCACGCACGTCAAACTCAAGCACTTCACCGCCCGGGAAAGCGGAGCCAATGTGCTGCTTGATCTGCTCGGCAGTGGATTCGCCAATCAGGCTGCCGTAGTTGCGGCGTACATAGGTAATGATGGCTTCGTCAAAGCGGTCGCCACCGACCCGTACCGACTCGGCATAGACCACGCCATTGAGGGAAATCAGGGCGATCTCGGTGGTGCCGCCGCCGATATCCACCACCATCGAGCCACGCGCTTCTTCAACCGGCAGACCGGCACCGATGGCAGCCGCCATCGGTTCTTCAATCAGGTACACCTCGCGGGCTCCGGCGCCCAGTGCAGATTCACGAATGGCGCGGCGCTCCACCTGGGTGGACTTGCAGGGCACACAAATCAGCACCCGGGGGCTGGGCTGGATAAAGCTGTTTTCATGCACCTTGTTGATGAAATATTGCAGCATCTTTTCACAGACACTGAAGTTGGCAATCACACCATCCTTCATCGGACGGATCGCCTGAATATTGCCGGGGGTACGGCCCAGCATGCGCTTGGCATCGGTACCTACCGCCACTACGCTTTGCTGATTGCCCTTGGTGCGGATGGCCACCACCGAAGGCTCGTCAAGCACAACACCCTTGTCACGTACACAAATCAGGGTGTTGGCCGTGCCCAGATCGATGGACAGGTCACTGGAAAAAATACCGCGAATTTTCTTGAACATGGATAAAAAGCCCGTACCGGACGCCCAGTGTTGAACGCCACAAAAAAAACAGTGGGAAACTGTAACAACCATCAGCCTTTTGGGCAAGCGGCACACTGTGCTAGATTGTGCCCTTTCTTCACCGGCTGGCTGTTCTGTGCCCCAATGGCCAACAGACCACGCCTGCTCCAAATAATTCCGCCAAGGGAGAACACCGATGGCCCTCACGCCCGACGACCTGAACAGTCTCGCCCGCCTGACCATGCTCGAACCCGCTGCCCTGCCAGCCCTGTCCGCTTCGCTGGATCAAGCCATCGCACTGGCTGCCGGCATCCGCCAGGCCGACACCCATGCTACCGAGCCGCTGATCAGCCCGCTTGACCTGACCCAGCGCCTGCGTGCCGACGTCGTCAGCGAAACTGACCAGCGCGACCGTTACCAGCAGCTGGCCCCGGCCGTGCAGGACGGCCTCTACCTTGTACCCAAAGTGCTTGACTGAAGGATTTCCCGACCATGCATCAGATGACACTGGCCCAGCAGGCCAAAGCCCTGGCGGACAAAACCTTCTCTGCCCGCGAGCTGAGCGAACACTACCTGGCGCGCATCCAGCAACATGACAGCGCCCTCAACAGCTTTATCACGACCACGGCCGACAGCGCACTGGCGCAGGCGGCTGCCGCCGACCAGCAGCTGGCCAGCGGTAACGGCAGCGCCCTGACCGGCCTGCCTCTGGCTCATCAGGACAGCTTCTGCAGCGCAGGCGTGCGCACCAGCGCCGCCTCGAAAATGCTCGACAACTTTGTCGCCCCCTACAACGCCCAGCTGCTTGACCGCCTGCAGCAGGCTGGCTGTGTGTCGCTGGGCAAGCTGAACATGGACGAGTTCGGCATGGGCAGCAACGGCCAGAACAGCTTTTACGGTGCCGTAGCCAACCCCTGGGACCCGCAGCGGGTTGCCGGCGGTGCCGCTGCCGGCAGCGCGGTGGCCGTAGCCGCCGGCCTGGCGGCTGCCAGCACCGCCTGCGACACATTGGGCGATGCCCGCCTGCCTGCAGCTTACCTGGGCCTGACCGCCCTGCGCCCCACCTATGGCCGCATTTCCCGGCTGGGCATCACCGCCCACGCCTCCAGCTTTGACCAGGCCAGCTTTATCACCCGCAGCGCCGAAGACGCCGCCCTGCTGTTACAGGCCAGCGCCGGACTGGACGAGCGCGACTCCACCAGCGCCGACCAGCCGGTGGACGACTACAGCGCCAGCCTGGGCCAGCCGCTGGCCGGCCTGAAAGTCGGCATCGTACGCGCCCTGTTTGATGCCCAACTGGACAGCCAGCATGGTGCGGCCATTCTGGCGGCTGCCGAACAGCTGCAGGCACTGGGTGCCAGCCTGATCGATGTCGAGCTGCCACAACTGGACCAGACGCTGGCCACGGCGCTGATCATCAGCAGCGGCGAAGCCTCCACCAACCTGTCCCGCTACGACGGCGTGCGCTTCGGCCACCGCTGTGCCGAGCCCAGGGATCTGACCGACCTGTACCAGCGCAGCCGCAGCGAAGCCTTTGGCGATGAAGTCAAACGCCGCCTGCTGCTGGGTGCCCACTACCTGTCGAATGCCCAGTACAACGACTACTACGTGCACGCACAAAAAGTGCGCCGTCTGATTAAAAACGGCCTGCAAACGGCCTTTGCCGGCGTTGACCTGCTGCTGGCTCCGGTAACGGCCGGTGCCGCCCCGCTGATTGGCGAAACCACTACCGCGCAAGACCTGCACAACCAGCGCTACTGCCTGCTGGCCAGCCTGGCTGGTGTACCGGCGATGAGCCTGCCCTGCGGTCTGGTTGATAACCTGCCGGTTGGCCTGCAACTGATTGCGCCCTGGTTTGCCGAGGCACGCCTGCTCAACGCCGCCCACCAGTACCAACACGCCACCGACTGGCACAGCCGTCGTCCCGCCGGATTTTAAGGAGACCCCGACATGCAATGGGAAACCGTAATCGGGCTGGAAATTCACGCCCAGCTCGCCACCAAGACCAAGATTTTCACCGGCAGCAGCACCGAATTTGGTGCCGCACCCAACAGCCAGGCCAGCGCCGGTGATCTGGCCATGCCCGGCACCCTGCCGGTTTTGAACGAAGAAGCGGTGCGCATGGCCTGCCTGTTTGGTCTGGCGGTGGATGCCGAAATCGGTGAAATCAACCGTTTTGACCGTAAAAACTACTTCTACCCCGACCTGCCCAGCGGCTACCAGACCAGCCAGATGGACCTGCCGATTGTCGGCATGGGCCACATGGACATCACCCTGGAAGACGGCACCACCAAGCGCATCGGCATTACCCGTGCCCACCTGGAGCAGGATGCCGGCAAAAGCCTGCACGAAGATTTCAGCGGCATGAGCGGCATCGACCTCAACCGTGCCGGCACCACCCTGCTGGAAATCGTTTCCGAGCCGGAAATCAGCAACGCCAAGGAAGCCGTAGCCTACGCCCGTGCCATTCACAGCTTGGTGCAGTATCTGGGCGTGTGTGACGGCAACATGGCCGAAGGCTCGTTCCGCTGCGACTGTAACGTGTCGGTACGCCCGGTCGGACAAAAAGAGTTCGGCACCCGCACCGAAATCAAAAACGTCAACTCGTTCCGCTTTATCGAACGCGCCATCAACAGCGAAATCCAGCGCCAGATTGATCTGATCGAAGACGGCGGCAAGGTGATCCAGCAAACCCGCCTGTACGATCCGGCCAAGGACGAAACCCGCGCCATGCGCAGCAAGGAAGAAGCCACCGACTACCGCTACTTCCCCTGCCCCGACCTGCTGCCGGTGGTGATCGAGCGCAGTTATCTGGACGCCCTGCGCCAGACCCTGCCCGAGCTGCCGACCCAGAAGCGCGAGCGTTTCCAGAGCCAGTTCGGCCTGTCCGCCTATGATGCCAGCGTACTGACCGCAAGCCGCGCCATGGCTGACTATTTTGAGCAAGCCGAAAAAATCTGTGGCGATGCCAAGCTGGCCGCCAACTGGGTGATGGGCGAGCTGTCCAGCCTGATCAACAAGGACAACCTGGAGATTAGCCAGTCACCGGTCAGCGCCCAGCAACTGGGCGAGCTGCTGGTACGCATCAAGGACAACACCATCAGCGGCAACATCGCCAAAACGGTGTTTGAAGCCATCGCCAATGGTGAAGGCAGCGCCGACGAAGTCATTGAAAAGCGCGGTCTGAAACAGGTCACCGACAGCGGCGCCATCGAGGCGATTCTCGACGAAATGCTGGCGGCCAACGCCGGTGAAGTCGAGGACTACCGCAACGCCGACGACAACCGCCGCAAGAAGATGTTTGGTTTCTTTGTGGGGCAGGCGATGAAGGTATCTAAAGGCAAAGCCAACCCGCAGCAGGTTAACGAGCTGTTGCGTCGGAAACTGGAAGGGTAGTGGTGTTTTTAGGCTTCGGTGTGGCAGCTAGGGTGAAGCGCTCCGCAAAGCTCGCGTTCCCGCGCCGAAGCAGGCTTCGTCACGTGAACAAGGCTTTGCTACGGCTTCGCCCTAGCTGCTGATACACCGGGCCTGCGGGGAGAGTAGCCCAGCTGCGCTGGGCTGCTGTCGCTGTGTTGGAGCAAGCAATACCGCCAATCTGCAACAACCTCGTCATTGCCCGACTTGATCGGGCAATCTAGGGCAGAGCGCTTAGAGCAGCTTTACAAGGTTGCGGAAGGCCAAGGAACAACTGTAGATTCCATTCCACTTGGCCATAGACAACCCCCCCGTCATTCTTTGCGCAGCGAAGCGCAGTCACAGAACCTGTGCAACAGCCCTTGTAGCAGCTCATACCCCGCATCACCTATAGCCGCTAAACCCGGCGGAAGCCATGCGACAGCAGGCCGGCAAAGCCGGCCCCCTCCCCCATAACGCAAGGGTGCGCCGCAGACAGGCATAGGCCGGAGCAAAGCATCAGCAACAGGGACGAAGCTTGCTTCGGCACTGGCAGCGTAGCTTTGCGCAGCGCCTATGCCTGTCTGTCCACACACCCAAGGCAAAAAATCAAAAACCTATTTGCAACGTGCCGTTAACCACCGGCGGACACCAGTAATAACCACCGGTCACCGGGCGACTAAAGCGGAACAGGCCATCAACGATGCCGTCGTCCAGACCGATCATGCGTTTCATCTGCACTTCAAACTCGTTCAGTGACTGGCCAAAGGCAAGAAACACCAGGCCGGCCACTTCGCCGTCGATATAGGGCATGGAGCGGCGTACCACAAAAGCTTCCGGTTCAAAGTCTTCCATGGCGGTGCGCTTGACGTGGGCTGATTCCGGGGCGTCTTCGATTTCCTCGTTATCACTGAGGCGACGGCCAATGATATGGTCCTGCTCTTGCTGGGGCAGTGACTTGAAGTGCGGCAGGTTGTGTTCCCAGTGCTGAATGGCGGCGTAGCTGCCGCCAGGCGTACCGTCAGCGGTTACCACCTCGACCGCCTCATCGCCCACCGGGTTCTCGGTGCCATCTTCATAACCGGACAGGTCATGCCCTTCCTTGTAACGGAAGCAATCGGTCTGTTGCACCCGCTTGAAAGCAGGAGCCAGCGCATTCTCAAGCGCCATGCTGCGATACAGCAGCTCGCCCCGATCCTCGCCCCGCAACCACAGCCACAGCGCATGCTGGGTGGACGGCACACTGATGCCCTGGTTGACCAGCGCCGGGAACGACCGCAGCGGCTCCAGCTCCCGGCCCAGCGCCTGTACCACCGCCAGCCCCAGCCCGGCTACCGTTGCTTCACCATCCAGCTGCTCAAGCTGTTGCAAGGCCGCCGGCAAGGCAGTGGTGTCCGCCAGGGTAAAAAACATGTGGCGTGCCAGCGGTGGCACCTGTTCGGCAAGAATGCCGCTCTGACATTTCATTGTAGTCTCCTGCTGTAATCTCGTATCAAGGCAGCCCGCCGCTCATCGGCAGCCGGATGCAAAGCACTATAATTCAACCATCGCCGCTTTGCAGTAATCACCGGTCCCGAAGCTTGCCAGCCACCGGCCGGCACTTTAGAGTAGCGCCAGCAATGGCTGACGAACTTTTAACGGCCAGTGCGGTCCCAGATTCCGTTTACAGATGCCAAAGGATGTTACTGCCATGTTCAACCGTACCCTGCAATATTCCCTGATTGCCCTCAGCGCAACCGCCCTGCTGGCCGGCTGTGCGTCCAACCCTTACGACAACGCCGGTAGTGGTGGCACCGGTGGCAACAAGGCTGCCATTTATGGTGCCATCGGCGCTGTGGCCGGTGCTGCCACCGGCGCTGCCGTATCCAGCAAAAGCGACCGCACCAAGGGCGCCCTGATTGGTGCGGCAGTGGCTGGCGCCGCCGCCGGCGGCTACGGCTACTACCTGGACCGCCAGGAAGCCGAACTGCGCCGTTCCATGCAGGGTACCGGTATCGAAATCCAGCGCGACGGCGACAATCTGACCCTGATCATGCCCGGCAACGTTACCTTTGCCACCGATTCAGCCAGCATTTCCGGCGGTTTCCATGCGCCACTGAACAACCTGGCGCAATCGTTCCTGCAATATGACCAGAATACCATCGACATTGTCGGCCACACCGACAGCACCGGCAGCTACCAGCACAACATGGACCTGTCCCAGCGTCGCGCCCAGAGCGTGGCGTCCTACATGCAAAACCGTGGCGTCCCATACTCCCGCATGAGCGTGCGTGGCATGGGCCCCGACCAGCCGGTTGCCACCAACTCGACTGCCGCCGGCCGCCAGGAAAACCGTCGGGTCGAAATCAACCTGCGCCCGATTCCCGGTGCCTACCAGTAAGCCAGCCTGCTGATCGGCATGGCCCAGACGATCCAATAAAAAAGCCCCGGCTGCCTTCAGGCACCGGGGCTTTTTACTGCGCTTTTCGGACCCTCAACCACCCTGTAAAGCCTGGCGGTTAACGCTCTTGCAGCTCCTTGTCCCTGGGCCAGCTCAGGGTATGCTTGACAGCAAACTCCCGGCTGGCTCCCGCAGGCAGCTCCAGTTGCCAGGCAATCAGCCCTTTGGTGCCCTGCCACGCCTCGGTGCTGGCTTTTGGGGTAAACACGGAAGCAATTTTTACGTCTTCATCCTCGGCAATGGGTGCCGTGTCCAGAACTTCGACCCGCAGCGGTTTGCTGTGCTGGTTTTCAATCGTATAGCTACGTTCTTCTATGCGCTGATTGCGGCTGCCAATCAGGCCGCTGGTGCCGTCCTGCCCTTCGGGGCGGCTCACCCGTACCACAACTTTCTCATCCAGACCAAAGGCCAGGCCATACTGCTCCAGCCGTTTGCCATCCAGCTGACCTTTGCCGGCATAGACCTCGTCCCGGTACAGCTGGACCGGTCCCTTGAGCCAGACGCCTTCCGGCAAACGAAAACCTGCAACCAGATAGGCCTGGCTGTCCAGTGCCGGGGTAGTACGGGCCCAAAGTTCGGGCCTGATTTCATGGCTATCCAGCTGCAGCGCAATCTGCTCGTTGCCGGACGGCAGGTTAACCGGCTGGGGAACGGCAAACTCGGTAGCGTAGGCGCCATCGTCCACCGCAATCCTGAACCGCTGCGTACTGTCTGCAGATGCGGGTGCAGGTGCGGCAGCTACGGCATACATCACTTCCCGGGCCGCCTGTTTTTCGGCCCTGACCACAGGATTAAACAAGCCGATTCGTCTTGGATGCGGCAAAGGCCCCTGGGTGACGGCTCGTGGCTGGCCCGTGGACAACCGCAGCTTTACGCCGTCCCAATGCTCTCCGGTTGCCTGCTGGACTTGCGCCATGCGGGCAAGCCGCAGCTGCCGGGTATCTGACTGCAAGCTGGCCCGATAAACCGGTTGCCAGGAAGGCCCATTCACCTGGTAAGACAATTGCAGTACATCTGACCGGGCGGCATCAATGGCAATCCGCACAGTGCTGACCTGTGTATGCTCGCTGCCGGTGCGATCCCGTTCGCTCAGCAAGGGGGTCAGCTCCTGTTTCAGACGTTCCTGTTCCCGCTCAATCTGGTACAAACGCAGCTTGGCGCTTTCGCCCCGGCTGCCCAGCACCTGCGCCATGGTCCCGACTTCATCAGCGGTAATACGGCCACGTTTATCGGTATCGGGCGTAATCACGGTTTGCAGATAACGGGTCACATACGCCAGGCCTTCTGCTTCGGCCACCAGCTTGGCGATTTCATCTTCCAGAATGCGGATTTGCGCTTCCAGCGGGCTGCTGCACAGGGTACCCAGCTCATGGCGTGCCAACTGCTGCACGCTGATATCTCCCACCTGAATCCCCGCTGCGGCCTGCACCTGCAAGCCGGCCAGGTCCAGCCCCGCCGGCAGGCAGGCCAGACGCACTTCGCTGGCACCTGCGTCCACCTGTACGGTGCGCTGCACCGTGGCGCTGCCCTGATACACGGTTACCGCACTGATGTGTGACGGGTTCCACTGCCCGGCCGGGCCGGCCCACAGCGCCGGGCTGCAGGCTGCCGCCAGCAGGCCCAGCACACAACTTTTTGATGCGTTATTCATGAATGCTATCTCCTGAAATGTCGGTCTGCTGGCGCCTGTATTCGGCCACCAGTTGTTCCTTGGCTGCCTTGCTTAACTGTTTGATTGCATATTCGCGCCGTAATGCCACCGGCTTGCTGGCACAGGCTTCCAGATACACCATGGCCAGCGCCGGACTGCTATGAAAAAAACGTGCTCCCTTGCCTGCCCTGTGCTCGGCCAGCCGCCGCTGCGGGTCGGTGGTAATGCCACAATAAAGTGCGCCATTGGCGGCCCGCACCAGATACACCTGCCAGCCGGCAACAGGCCCGGCATGCGCACTGCCCAAGGCAGCCGTTTCTGCGCTAGACTTCGGGCGTGTGTGTTCAGTCATTTCCAGGCATCCCATGTCGATTCATATCATTACCACTGGCGGCACCTTTGACAAAGTGTACTACGACGCCCTGTCCGGCTTCAGCATTGGCAATCCCATGGCCGGGCCGCTGCTCGAGGAAGCGGGTGTACAACTGAACTGCCGGATCACTTCACTGTTGCGCAAAGACAGCCTGGACCTGACCGATGCCGACCGCCAGCTGCTGGCCGAGACGGTAGCCGGCAGCCCCGAGCAGCGCATCCTGATCATTCATGGCACCGACACCATGACCCTCAGTGCCGAAGCCCTGCCCGCCAGTGACAAAACCATCGTGTTTACCGGCGCCATGCAGCCGGCCCGCATGCGCAATAGCGATGCTCCATTCAATCTGGGACTGGCACTGGGCGCAGTCCAGTGCCTGCCGGCCGGCGTTTACCTGGCCATGAACGGCCAGATTTTTACCGCCGGCCAGGTGCGCAAAAACCGTAAACAGAGCCGCTTTGAATCGCTCTGACCCGTCTTTTCTACTACAGGAAACCCCTCATGCTGGAAACCGCCCTCATTATCGAAGCCCCCAAACCTGCCGACGCCTGCGTGATCTGGCTGCACGGCCTTGGCGCCAGCCGCAACGACTTTGAACCGGTGGCGCACATGCTGCAAGCCCAGTTGCCCCATGTGCGCTTTATCCTGCCGCAGGCACCCAACCGTGCCGTCACCATTAACGGCGGCTACAGCATGCCCAGCTGGTACGACATCCTGTCGATCAGCCCCGGCAAGCGGGCCATCAGCACCGAACAACTGGAGCAGTCCAGCCAGCAGTTGCTGACCACCATCGAAGCCCAGCGTGATGCCGGCATTGACCCCAGACGCATTTTTCTGGCCGGTTTTTCCCAGGGTGGTGCCGTGGTGCTGCACACCGCCTACCTGCGCTGGCAACAACCGCTCGGCGGCGTGCTGGCACTGTCGACCTACGCTCCCACCTTCGAGGACGCCGCCGCCCCTGCTTTTCGGCATCCGGCCTTCAACATGCATGGCCGCTATGACGGTGTGGTGCCGATGCCCATGGGCCAGAGCGCCTGGCAACAACTGCAGGCCTGGGATGTACCCGCCAGCTGGAAGGATTATCCGATGCAGCACGAGGTCACCCAGGAGCAGATTCTGGACATCGGCAACTGGCTCTATCAGCAACTGCATGACAGCTCTGTCCCGGCTACCGAAAGCCCCTGAGTCGGGTCGGCAACGCCGACCACCAGCCGGCCCGGACGTTGCCGTCACTCCAGTTGCACCGGCGGCTATTGTTTCGCCAAACCATGGAAAATCGCTTACACTAGCGCCATTCTCAACTACCAGAAAGTGAACGCCGTGCTCAAGGCACTTCAGAAAATCCTCCCCAGCAAAGAACAGACGCCGGCTGCCGACAGCCAACAGCAGACGACATCCCCCCGGCACCCGGCCCCTGAATCCCAGCTACAAAAGCCGGCCGACGACAAAAAGCCCCGCAACCGCAAAGGTCGCCAGGACCGCAAGCCCGCAGCCAAAGCCGACGACAACTGGTCCATCAAGGACTTTGTGGTCGAGCCGATGGAAGGCAAAACCCGCTTTCACGACTTCCAGCTGCAACCCGAACTGATGCGCGCCATTCAGGCACTGGGTTTCCCCTATTGCACGCCGATTCAGGCGCAGGTACTGGGGCATACCCTCAAGGGTCACGACGCCATTGGCCGTGCCCAGACCGGTACCGGCAAAACCGCTGCCTTTCTGATTTCCACCATCAGCCAATTACTGGAAAATCCGCCGCCGGAAGAGCGCTATATGGGCGAGCCCCGTGCGCTGATCATTGCCCCCACCCGCGAGCTGGTGATGCAGATTGCCAAGGACGCCGAAGAACTGACCCGTTTTTGCAAGCTCAACGTGATGAGCTTTATTGGCGGCATGGACTTTGACAAGCAGCTGCGCCAGCTGGAAGCCCGCTATTGCGACATTCTGGTCGCCACCCCCGGCCGGCTGATGGACTTCCACCAGCGTGGCGAGGTGCACCTTGATCTGGTCGAGGTGCTGGTACTGGACGAAGCCGACCGCATGCTGGACATGGGCTTTATCCCGCAGGTACGCCAGATCATCCGCCAGACGCCCCGCAAGGAACAGCGCCAGACACTGCTTTTTTCCGCCACCTTCACCGACCAGGTGATGGATCTGGCCGCCCAGTGGACCATGAGCCCGGCCATTGTCGAAATCGAACCCGAACAGGTGGCCAGCGACACGGTCGAGCAGCATGTCTATGCAGTGGCCGAGCAGGACAAGTACAGCCTGCTGTACAACCTGATCAGCGAAAACGACTGGTCACGGGTGATGGTATTTGCCAACCGCCGTGACGAGGTGCGCCGCATTGAAGAACGCCTGCTGCGTGACGGCATCAACGCCGCCCAGATGTCCGGCGAAGTGCCGCAACAGAAGCGGGTACGGGTACTGGAACAGTTCCGCGAGGGCAAGATCAAGGTACTGGTCGCTACCGACGTGGCCGGCCGCGGCATTCACGTCAACGACATCAGCCACGTGATCAACTACACCCTGCCGGAAGACCCCGACGACTACATCCACCGCATTGGCCGTACCGGCCGTGCCGGCAGCAGCGGCGTATCCATCAGCTTTGCCGGAGAAAACGACGCCTTCGCCCTGCCGCCCATCGAAGAGCTGCTGGGCCGTCGCATCGACTGCGAAACACCGCCGCAGCACCTGCTCAAGCGGCCGCCACGCCCCGGCCGCTAATCCGGCCGCCGGCTGACAATACAACCTTCGACCCCCATGGTCGGCACCAAAGCACCCTGCCACCCGGCGGGGTGCTTTCTTTACACTCCTGTACATCAAGACGCCCGCCTTGCCGGCCGGCGCTACCCGTTTCCATCGGCCGCTATTTCACCGGCCGGCTGTACAGGAGCCCCATTATGTCCCTTTACCGGATTGCCCCCAACCATCGCTGCCTGCTCGGCCTGGCCATCGGCCTGATCACCGCCGCCAACAGCTGGGCCCAGGACCCGGTCACCCTGCCGGGCCAGCTTATTCTCGGCGGCGGTCACGATGCCAAAGAGCTGCAAACCCCGCTGGCCCGCCATAATGTTGACGTGCAGCAGCAGCTGGCCACCCAGCCCGGCGCCAACCTGTCGGAAGTGCTGCGCCATGTACCCGGCATCCAGGCGCTCAACCGGGAAAACTACGCCCAGGACCTGCAAATTTCCTCACGCGGCTTTGGTGCCCGTTCACAATTCGGTGTACGCGGCGTGCGGCTGGTACAGGACGGCATTCCGCTAACCATGCCGGACGGCCAGGGCCAGCCGGCACTGTTTGACCTGGACGGCATGGAACGGCTGGAAGTACTGCGCGGCCCGCTGACTACCCTGTACGGCAACGCCTCGGGCGGCATTATTCAGGGCTATACCGGCGATGCGCCTTTCAACCCCACCCTTGCCAGCCGGGTCGCCGCCGGCCCCAACGGCCTGCTGCGCTCCAGCCTGCGCTACGGCGGCCAGCACGGCAAACTCAACCTGAGCGCCAACGCCGCCCAGCTGAAAACCAATGGCTACCGTGACCACAGCAAAACCCGCCGCAACACCGCCAACCTGCGGCTGGGCATTGACCTTGACGATCTGTCTCGACTGACCCTGGTGTTTAACAGCCTGGAGCAACCTTTGTCACAAGATCCGCTGGGATTGACCAAGGAGCAGGTTAAAGAAGACCCACGTCAAGTTGATGAAGTAGCCAACAAGCACAACACTCGCAAGTCAGTACGTCATCAACAAATGGGACTTAACTACCATCGCCAACTGTCCAATGATGACCAGCTCACTGTAATGCTCTACGGCGGTAACCGCGAAATGCTGCAATACCTGGCGATAGCGGCTCCCAGTAAAGCCGGTGTAGTCCAGTTAGATCGTCGTTTTGGCGGCGGCGAACTGGGCTGGAAACGCAACACCGAGCTGTTTGGCCTACCCGTCGAGCTGGCCTCCGGTGTGGCTTACAACTATCAGGGTGAACAACGTAAAGGCAAAACCAATAACCTTGGCAGCAAGGGTGAGCTCGGTCGTTACGAGTACAACCGTTCAGTCAGCCGCGGAGCATATCTAATCAGCACCTGGCAACTGGCACCCAAATGGCAGCTGGTCGCTGGCCTGCGCCACAACCGCTTCAAGTTCGACTCAGATAACAACTTTCCTGGTTCCGAACACCTAAGTGGCAGCAACAAATTCAATAAAACCAACCCTGCTGCTGGCTTGAACTGGCAGTGGAGCGAGCAACTAAGCTTTTATGCTGCTGCTGGTCAGGGCTTTGAAACCCCTACTCTGCAAGAACTTGCTTACCAACCAAACAATGTGGACGCCTTTAATACCAGCCTGAAGCCCAGCGTATCGCGCAATCTGGAAACCGGTTTCAAATGGCGCAGCGAACACACCCGTATTGACTTCGCCCTGTTCCACACCCGGGTCAAGGATGAAATCGTCAGCTATGCCAACGTCAGCGGCCGCGGCACCTTCACCAATGCCGGCCGTTCCACCCGCAAAGGTCTGGAGTTCAGCATCGAGCAGCAGCTGGCCTACGACCTGAGCGCCTACCTGTCTTATAGCCTGGTAGATGCCCAATACAACACCTACCAAAGCCGGGACATCAGTCATGACGGCAAAAAACTGCCCGGCGTAGCCCGTCACAGTGGCTATGCCGAGCTGGCCTGGCATCCCGCCGGTAGCGGGTTTGAAACTGCGCTGGAAGTCCAGGGCATGAGCAAGCGTTACGCCACAGACAACAACCAGCACCAAGCCAAGGGCTACCTGATCAGCAACTGGCGAGCCAGTTACCGCCATGAACTGGCGGGCCTGAGCCTGGAACCCTTTGTGCGGGTCAACAACCTGGACAACAAGTCCTATATCGGCTCATTGATCGTCAATGGTTCCGGCGACCGCTTCTACGAGCCTGCTCCTCGCCGTAACTGGGTTGCCGGTCTGGGTGTCCAGTACCAGTGGCACTAAGCGCCCTGCCATACACCGCTGCCGGCTTGCAATTGCCGACGCAGGCCCTTAACATGCCGGTTCCCTGAGGGAGTAGTCTGCCGTGCACCGTACGGCGCATGCGTCAACATCCTTGGCCCGCAGGCCATGGCGCATGCAACCTGGCCCCGGCGTGTGCCGGCACAGGTCTGACGAGACTCATGGCATGCGCAATCACCGGGTGGATCGTTGCGTCTGCCATGCTGCTCGCAAACCTGTATCCGCCCCGGTAACCCCCCATGTTTGAAGCCCTGGTCGTTTCCACCGGCATTGTCACCCTGGCCGAAATCGGCGACAAAACCCAGCTGCTGGCCTTTATTCTGGCGGCCCGCTTTCGCAAGCCGCTACCCATCATTGCCGGCATTTTGCTGGCCACCGTACTTAACCACGCCCTGGCTGCTGCCCTTGGCCACCATGTTGCCCGCCTGTTTGGCGAAACCGCCCTGCTGTGGACACTGGCGGCCAGTTTTCTGGCCATTGCCGCCTGGACCCTGATTCCCGACAAAATGGATGACGAAGGCAGCATACTGAACCGCTATGGCCCTTTTCTGGCCAGCCTGATTGCTTTTTTCCTGGCCGAAATGGGCGACAAAACCCAGGTGGCTACCGTGATGCTGGCGGCACAGTACCCGACATTCTGGGCCGTTGTCTGCGGTACCACGCTGGGCATGCTGCTGGCCAATGTGCCGGTGGTGCTGATCGGCAATTTTGCCGCCGTACGCTTGCCGCTACAGCTGATTCGCACCCTGGCCGCACTTTGTTTTCTGGCCATGGCGCTCTATGCCGCCAGCCGGGCCCTGGGCTGGGTCGGCTGAACCGGCATTCGCCCGACCCGTTTGGTCAGCGGCGTGCTATGCTGCCCGCTTTCCACCCCCACAGGACCCACGCTGCATGGCCAAACGAATCCTGACCCGCCGGCAAAGCTGGCGCATCGGCAAAATCCAGGAAGAGCGCGCCGCCCGTGCGCAAAAGCGGGAAGACCGTCTGCTGCAAGAGCTGGAAGGCGGCGAACTGGGGCCCGAACAGGAAGGACTGGTGATTGCCCACTTTGGCATCCAGATCGAGGTGGAGAATCAGGCCGGAGAACGGGTGCGCTGCCACATACGCGCCAACCTGCCGGCACTGGTCACCGGCGACCAGGTGGTATGGCGCCCGGCCAACCAGGGCGCCGGTGTGATTGTCGCCCAGTTGCCACGCCAGTCCGAATTGTGCCGGCCCGACATGCGCGGCCTGCTCAAGCCGGTAGCGGCCAACGTCGATCAGATCATTGTGGTGTTTGCACCCCTGCCCGAGCCCCACGCCAACCTGATCGACCGCTATCTGGTAGCCGCCAGCCATGCCGGCATCCAGCCACTGCTGCTGCTGAACAAGGCCGACCTGCTCGACAGCGCACCAGGCACCAAGGCCCGTGACTTGCTGGATACCTACCGTGGTCTGGGTTACCCCATTCTTGCGGTGTCGGCGGAACAGGGACAGGACATTGAACAGCTGGAGCAACACTTGCAGGACAAAACCAGTGTGTTTGTCGGCCAGTCCGGCGTGGGCAAGTCATCGCTGGTCAACCGTCTGCTGCCCGATGCCGGCATGGCGGTGGGCCCGCTATCGGAACTGACCCACAAGGGTACCCATACCACCACTACCGCCCGGCTGTTCCACTTTCCGGGTGGCGGCCGGCTGATCGACTCGCCCGGCATCCGCGAGTTCGGACTGGGCCACGTTGATGCGGCCGATGTGGAGGCGGGGTTTATCGAGTTTGCCGATTTCCTCGGCCGTTGCCGCTTTCGTGATTGCAGCCACGAGCACGAGCCCGGCTGTGCGCTGCTGGCAGCGGTAGCCGATGGCCAGATCAGCCAGCCCCGGCTGCAAAGCTTCCGCCTGTTGCTGGCCGCAACCAGCGATCAGGACTGATCAGCGGGTCTGCAAGGTACCGGTATCAAACAGGTTCATCCGCTCGCGTACCGGGCGGCCACCACTGCGGGCATCCGGCGGCAACTGTGCGCCCTGCCCGGCGGCCGCTGCATCAGCACTGCCACCACCCTGGTCCTGGCTCTCTTCCAGCTCTTGCTGGGCCTTGCGGGTCAGCACAATGATGTCAATGCGACGGTTTACCGGGTTAAAAGGATTCTCCCGGTCAAACAATACCGATGAAGCGTAGCCCGCCACCCGTGCAACCTGGACATCATCCAGCCCGCCGGCATGCAGTGCCCGCCGGGCCGCATTGGCACGGCTGGCCGACAGTTCCCAGTTGCCAAACTCGGCCTGCCCGGAATAGGGCTTGGCATCGGTATGGCCACCAATGCTGATTTTGTTGGGTACGCCACGAATGGAGCCGGCCATCATGTACAGGATGTCTTCAAAATGCGGCTGCAAACGGGCACTGCCCAGCGCAAACATCGGCCGGTTGTCGGTATCCATAATCTGGATACGCAGTCCGTCCTGGGTAATCGACAGATGGATCTGGTCCCGGTAAGGACGCAGCATTTCGTTTTCGTCCACCTTGTTCTGCAGCTCCTGCAGCAACAGGTTCAGGCGCTCCTTCTCCATTTGTTCCAGCATGGAGTCATGATCCGGCGATTCCGGCATCATGCTCTGCTCTTCCGGCACACTGGGATTCAGGGTCTTGTCGGGCGCCGGTGTCGGCGTGCCGCCCAGGTCAATCACATAGGGACTGGCGTTCTGGCTAAAGCCGATCGGGTCCTGGAAGTATCCGGAAATGGCCTTTTTCTGCTCGGGGGTGGCAGACGACATCAGCCACATCACCAGAAAAAACGCCATCATGGCCACAGCAAAGTCGGCAAAGGCAATTTTCCAGGCGCCACCATGGTGGCCGCCAACAACCTTTTTGACCCGCTTGATGATAATCGGCTGATTGGTACTCATGGCTGTCTGTTAACCACCGCGAACCGCTTGTTCAAGTTCGGCAAAGCTGGGGCGATGGCCCGGATACAGCACCTTGCGGCCAAACTCAACGGCCAGGCTGGGCGGCATGCCGGACGCCGAGGCCACCAGTGTGGCCTTGATCGCCGCATACAGGTTGAGCTCTTCGGCGGCATCATGGTTCAGCGACGACGCCAGCGGCCCCATAAAGCCGTAGGCGGCCAAAATACCAAGGAACGTACCTACCAGAGCCGCACCCACGTGCTGGCCCAGAGCACTCTGCTCGGCCTCGCCCAGCATGGCCATGGTCACCACAATACCCAGTACCGCAGCCACAATACCAAAGCCGGGTAAACCGTCAGCCACCTGGGTTACCGCATGGGCCGGGTGTTCGAAGTCCGCTTTCAGCGACTCAAGTTCCATGTCGAACAGACCTTCAAATTCGTGTGGAGCCATGTTGCCCGATGACAGGATGCGCAGGTAATCACAGACAAAAGCCGTCATTTGCTCATCTTTGAGCACCGCCGGGTATTTGCTGAAAATGGCACTGGCATTGGGATCTTCAATATCGGCCTCGATCGCCATCATGCCTTCACGACGGCTTTTGTTGAGCACGTCATAAAGCATTTTCAGCACGTCAAGGTAGAGTGCCTTGTTGAAGCGGGTGCCAAACATCTGCAACGACTTCTTGACCACCCGCCCCACGGTTTTGTTCGGGTTGGACTGCAAAAAGGCTCCAAAGGCGGCACCACCAATAATCAGTACTTCAAAGGGCTGCACAATGGCCATGATCTGGCCGCCGGACAGGATGTAACCTGCCAGCACGCACCCCAACACCACTATCATTCCGACAATTTTAATCATGATCTGTTACAAGGACCCGTTTTTCAGTATCAGGGTTTTTGCCCGTGGATTTTGCTAATATCTCGGCATACTCAGCAGCGGCTTGAGCCCTGATTTCGCCAGAGACGTGCATAATGCGCAACAGTATACTCCAACCCAGAGCACTCGATGAATGGTTATTCCTTCTGGATCGTACCGCTTTGCCGGTACACAGCGGCCAGAAAGAACGTGTTCAGCGGGTCATGAACAACCCCAACAGCAGCATTGGTGAAATCTCTCGGGCCGTTAGTGAAGCGCCCAGCATTGCCCTGATCCTGTTCCGGGAAGCCAACCGCACCCGCAACTCGCTGACCGACCCGGCTCACAGCCTGGATGCGGTGATCAAACGTCTGGGCATGGCCCGCTGCATCGGCCTGCTGTCGTCCCTGATCGACGAATCCAGCCTGCCGATCCCCCCCGAGCTGCGCCAGGTCTGGCTGATCGGCCAGCACGCCAACCGTCATGCCAACACCCTGTTTGCACACAAAATGGCCCGGCTCTGGCAGGAAATCCACTGGGGCAGCCTGCTGTTTCTGGCACCGGTATGGCCCTTGCTGGCACGTCATCCGCAATTGCTTAAAATTTGGGAACAACGGGTACTGGGCAACCGGGAGCCGGCGCACAAGGTCGAGCAGGAGCTGCTGGGTGTAACCCTGATCGAACTATGCCAGGCGCTGGCGGCGCACTGGTCCCTGCCACGCTGGATCATTGACGGCTACGGCCTGCTTGCCACCAGCCGGCCCTTGCTGGGCCGGGCTTTATACCTGTCACGACTGCACCAGCAACCGCTGGAGCAACAGCAGCGGCTGGATGCCCAGCCCGATGTCAGCCAGTGGCTCGACCAGCCCGCCAACAGCATTGTGCTGGCCAACGGCCTGTCCCTGGCCTGCCACAATGCCTGGAGCAGCCCGCACAGCCTGCGCTGGCAGCGCCTGATCAGCCTGTACCTGCGCCAGCCACTGGATGCCGTGCAAAGCAAAATCCACCAGACCAGTGTTGAGCATGCCCGTTACCTTGGGCCAACCAATCTGTGGCATCCGGCCCAGGCGCTGCTGTGGCCGGCGGGCAGCCGCCGCTTTCTGCCAACGCAGAACGAACCGGCAGCGCCGGCAGCAGCCCCCGTCACAGCACCGCCACACGCAACGACCCCGACGGCGCAACAGCCTGCACCAGAACAGTTCGACCTGCCGGCCTGGCGCCAGCATGCCCGGCAACTGGTGGCCCAGCCCACCCAGTTCCGCAACACCCTGCAGTTGCTGAACCATTACGCCCACCTGTTCCAGTTCGGGGCGCTGTCACGGGTGCTGGTACTCAGCATCCAGGCGTCATCCAGCGCCCTGCTGCCCATCTGCCAGCTGGGTTTTAATTTCAACCTGCAAAAGCCGTTGCCGGACCGCAGCAACAACCCGGTGTTCCGCCATGTCATGCGCCATCTGGAACCGCTGCACATCAACGAACAGAATTACGGACAAATTGCCGACCATCTGGACCGCACCTTTCTGGCCAGTTTGAACAGCTGCCAGCTGCTGATTGGCAGCATCCGCCACAAGGACAACCCGATATTGCTGGTACTGGCCGATGCCCACGGGCACCCGCTCCATGAAGAAAGCATCAAGGCATTCAAGGCCAGCAACCGCTATCTGGAACAGGCCCTGCTACAGCGGCGGGCCTGACCGCAGAGGCCGGGACCGGGCACTGTCAGCACACCCGGCCCGCTGATCAGCGCCGACTCAGTCCAGCCGCACCACCAGCTTGCCACTGACCTGGTTACTGCCCAGCCGGGCAAAGGCAGCGGCGGCCTGATCAAAGGCAAACACCTCTTCCACTTTCGGG
>CAZMLX010000004.1:27692-29731 GCA_964567275.1 uncultured Thiopseudomonas sp.
CCAGCTGGCCTTTGGCAAACAGCGGCCATACTTTTTCCTTCAGCGATGCGATCAATCCGGCCTTGAAGGTGTCATCCCGGGTACGCAGGGTCGAGCCGATCAAACGAATGCGCTTGCCCAGCAACTGGGCCAGATCCAGCTCCACCCGGCGCCCCCCCATCAGCCCGATATTGACCCAGCGCCCGTCCAGCGCCAGCATTTTCAGGTTTTGTACCGCATAGCTGGCCCCCACCGGATCCAGAATCACATCAAAGGGACCGAATTCTTTCAGGGCTTCAATACCGTCGCCACGCACCACCCCGCCCCGGGCACCCAGCCCGATGCAATAATCCAGCCGCTCGGCCGAACCGACACTGACCCAGCAGTCAATGCCCAGCGCCTTGCACAACTGAATGGCCGCCGAACCCACACCACTGGCACCGGCATGGATCAGCACCTTGTCACCCGGCCGGGCTTCACCCAGCAAAAACACGTTGAGCCAGGCGGTGGCATATACTTCTGGCACCGCTGCTGCCGTTACCACATCCAGTCCGGCCGGCAAAGGCAAGACGTGGCGGGCATCGACACAGACCTCTTCAGCCATACCGCCACCGGCCAGCAACGCACAGACCGCATCGCCCGGCTGCCAGCCGGAGTCGCTGTCAGCTTCCATAATTTCACCGGCACACTCCAGCCCCAGCACATCCGACACACCTGGCGGCGGCGGGTAAAGTCCGGCCACCTGCAGCAAGTCGGCCCGGTTGATGCCTGCTGCCGCCACCCGGATACGAACCTGTCCCGGCAACCGCTGCGGACGCTCGGCATTGACTGCCTGTGGTTGCCCTTCACTGCCTTGCAATGCTTTCATTCAGCCTCCATAGTAACGCTGTAGTTTCACTTTCATTTATGATCCTGCGTGTCATCAGCACAGCGGCCAGCCATAGCAAGCCGGCGGTTGCCTGAAGCCAGAAGGACCCGGCCCAACATTCATACCGCCGCCTGCAAGCGGTTGTCAAATCAGGACTCGTCACATGACCCTGCCACATTTTCGTACTTTTCTGGCCTTTTCCCTGACACTGCTGCTGGGCACCAGTGTACAGGCCGCCAGTGCTCCGCAATCCTGGGATTATCTGCAGCCCCAGCGGGAACAGGCGCTGGCCAGCCTCAACATTATCGAGCTGCTCAAACGTCACCATTACAACAAGCCGCCGCTGGACGACGCCCGCTCGCAGAAAATCTTTAACGGCTACCTGAAAATGCTGGACCCGTCCCGCCAGTTTTTTACCCGCCAGGACCTGGAACAGCGGGCCAGCTGGCCACGCCAGTTTGACGACTTTTTGCGCAAAGGCGACCTGGAGCCCGGTTTCGAGCTGTATCGCCTGTCGCTACAGCGCCAGGACGCCTACCTGGCACAGGCGCTGGACACCCTGGAACAGGGCGTGGAAAACATCGACTTCAGCATCCATGAAAGCCTGGAAACCGACCGCGAAAACGTCCCCTGGGCGGCCGACCTCAACGAACTGCAGCAACTGTGGCGCAAGCGCCTGAAAGACGAAGTGCTGCGTTTGCGGCTGGCCGGCAAAGACGACCAAGCGATTGGCGAGCTGCTGACCAAGCGTTACCGCAACCAGCGCAAGCGCATGGCGCAGGTGCGCAGCGAAGACGTGTTCCAGACCTATATCAACGCCTTCACCCAGACCTACGACCCCCACACCAGCTACCTGTCGCCCGACAGTGCCGAAAACTTCGACATCAACATGAGCCTGTCGCTGGAAGGCATCGGCGCCGTCCTGCAAAACGACAACGAACATGTGCGCATTGTCCGGCTGGTGCCGGCCGGCCCGGCCGACAAAAGTCGCCAGCTGGCAACCTCGGACCGCATCATCGCCGTGGGCCAGGGCCGCAAGGAACTGGTTGACGTAATTGGCTGGCGGCTCGACGAAGTGGTCAAACTGATCCGTGGTCCCAAAGGCACCAGCGTGCGGCTGGAGGTGATTCCGGCCAGCAATGCCCCCAATGACCAGAGCACCAAAATCGTCACCCTGGTACGCGAGGCGGTG
>CAZMLX010000005.1:0-26726 GCA_964567275.1 uncultured Thiopseudomonas sp.
CATGGTGCTGCCGCTGTATGCGCGGCTGTCGCCCAACGAACAACAGAAGATTTTCCAGCCGCAGCCCCAGCGCAAAATCGTACTGTCCACCAACGTGGCGGAAACCTCGCTGACCGTGCCCGGCATCCGCTATGTGATCGACAGCGGTACTGCCCGTATCAGCCGTTACAGCTACCGCGCCAAGGTGCAGCGCTTGCCGGTTGAAGCGATATCGCAAGCCAGCGCCAACCAGCGTCAGGGGCGCTGCGGGCGGGTCGAGGCCGGTATCTGCATTCGTCTGTATAGCGAAAGCGATTACTTGTCACGTCCCGAGTTTACGGATCCGGAAATCCTGCGCACCAACCTGGCGGCGGTAATTTTGCAGATGCTGCATTTGCGTCTGGGGGCCATTGAAGACTTTCCCTTTATCGAACCGCCGGAAGGCCGTGCCATCACCGACGGCTTCACCACCTTGCAGGAATTGCAGGCGGTTACCAGCGCCAATGAGCTGACCCCGCTGGGTCGTCAACTGGCACGGCTGCCGATCGACCCCCGGGTCGGCCGTATGCTGCTGGCTGCAGCCGAGCAGGGTAGTCTGCGCGAAGTACTGATTGTCGCCAGTGCGCTGTCTACGCAAGATGCACGGGTGCGCCCGGCGGACAAACAACAGGCTGCCGATCAGGCCCATGCCCAGTGGAGAGACCCGGACTCCGACTTTGCCGCATTGATCAACCTGTGGCGTGACTTTGAACAGCAGCGTCAGGAACAGGGCAGTGGCGGTGCACGGCGCTGGTGCCGCCAGAACTACGTCAATTTCCTGCGCATGCTGGAGTGGCGCGATGCCCACCGCCAGCTATTGCTGATCTGCCGTGAACTGCAACTGTCGTTTAATGACGAAGCCGCCAGCTACGACGGCCTGCACAAGGCGTTGCTGACCGGTCTGCTCAGTCATATCGGCCAGAAAAGCGAGGACAATGACTATCTGGGCGCACGGCAAAAACGCTTTCTGATTCATCCGTCCACCGGCCTTGGCCGCAAAAAACCGCAGTGGATCATGGCCGCCGAACTGGTGGAAACCACCCGCCTGTATGCCCGGCTGGTGGCACGCATCGACCCGCTGTGGGCGGAGCAGGCCGCACCGCATCTGCTAAAACGCACATACCTGGAGCCGCACTGGGAGAAAAAGCGTGGCCAGGCGGTGGCCTATGAACAGATCACCCTGTACGGACTGATTCTGGTTGGTCGCCGCGCCGTGCATTACGGCCCCATCGAGCCGCAGCTGGCACGGGAGCTATTGATTCGCGAAGGGCTGGTGGGGGGTGAAATCCTCAGCCGAGCTGCCTGTCTGGCCGTCAACCGCACGTTGCTGGAACAACTGGACGAGCTGGAAGCCAAGGCCCGGCGTCGTGACATTCTGGGCGACGAAGAAGTGTTGTTCGCCTTTTACGAGCGCCACCTGCCGGCCGATATTTATCAGACCGCCAGTTTCGAGCGCTGGTACAAGCGTGAAAGCGCCAAACAGCCGAAACTGCTGCACATGACCGCCGAGGACGTGTTGCAGCGTGAAGCGAGCGAAATCACCGCCGACCAGTATCCCGACCACCTCAGCTGGGACGGCCTGAAACTGCCGCTCAGTTATGAGTTTGAACCCGGCCACCCCCGGGACGGTGTCACCCTCAGCGTGCCGGTGCCGGTATTGCTGCAAATTCCACCGGCACGCTTGCAGTGGCTGGTGCCGGGCCTGCTGGAACAGCTGTGCATTGCACTGGTGCGCCAGCTGCCCAAGGCATTGCGCAAAAACTTTGTACCGGTGCCGGACTTTGTGCGGGCCGCACTGGAAAAAATGCCCTTTGCTGACGGCACCCTGACCGCTGCCTTGGCGCATCAATTGCTGCGCATGACCGGCGTGCGCATTCCCGATGACGCCTGGGATGAAGCCTGGCACGGCATTGAGCGCCACCTGCGCATGAATATCGAGGTACTGGATGCCAAGGGCAAACGCATGGGCGAAAGCCGTGACCTGGGCGAGTTGCTGGGGCGTTTCGGTACTGCCAGCCAGCAGGCGCTGGGCCAGTTGCGCGAGCAGCAACAGCAGCATGCGCAAGAACTGGATACCAAAAGCTTCGAGCTGGACAGCTTCAAACAGCAGAAAGTCGCTGGACTGGAAATGACCGTGTTCCCGGCGCTGGTCGATCGAGACGGCGAAGTGCAGGAAGGCCAGTTTGCCAGCCAGGCCCAGGCCGACCACGAACACCGCCGGGCTCTGCAGCGGCTGCTGGTACAGCACTGGCCGGAGCCGGCCCGCTACCTGCGCGAACAGTTGCCCCGTGATAACCAGCTGGTGCTGCTATACCGGGATCTGGGCCGTATTGAAGCGCTGGCCGAAGACGTCTTGCTGGCCTGTGCCGAACAGCTGGCGTTAAGCCAGCTGGATACCTTGCCGCGCAGCGCTGGTGCCGTACAGCAACTGGCCGAACAGCACCGGGGTGCAGTGGTGGAACAGGCCGAGCAGCTGATCAAGCGCCTGCGTGACATTTTGCAACGCTGGCACGAGCTGAAAAAACGCCTCAAGGGCCGCATCGACCTGCAAATGGCGGTGGCTCTTAACGACATCAAAAGCCAGCTGGCGGCGCTGATCTATCCCGGTTTTGTGCGGGAAGTGCCCGCCCAGTGGTTGCAGGAATACCCACGCTACCTCAAGGGCATCGAGCAGCGGCTCGACAAGCTCGGCAGCCAGTTGCAAAAAGACCGGGTGTGGACGCTGGAGCTGAGCGGCTACCAGCAGCAATATCGCGACCGGCTGGCCAAACATCAGCAAGAAGGCAAGTTTGACCCGGCCCTGCAACTGTATCGCTGGATGCTGGAGGAATATCGCATTTCTTTGTTTGCCCAGCAGTTGGGGACGCGCATGCCGGTGTCGGACAAACGGCTGGCGAAGCAGTGGGCTGAGGTATTGGCCTAGTGGTTTTCTTTGGTGGGTTGCAATGCGGCGGTAGGGGCCGGTCAAGGTCTATGCTGCGGCTGACGCACCTGCGCCGAAGCAAGCTTCGTCACAGGTGCTGATGCCTGGCACAGACCTTGACCGGCCCCGGATGGCCACCTGCTGGCTGGGAGAGTGTGGCCCGGCTTTGCCGGGCTGCTGTCGCATGTTTACCTGTTGGTGATCGTGTTTGTTGGCCGCTGTTTACACCCACCGCCGTCATTCTGCGCGAAGCGAAGCGTAGTCGCAGAATCTATAGGATCGTGTGATGTCGTGCTCAAGCAGAGTGCTTGAAATAAGTGCCTGACTTTGGGTGAGGGCAAACGAAAAATCACTAAAGTGTATAGTCTTGTAACCTCTTGATCTGTTTACTTTAATTTTGGGAAAACTCATCACTACAAGTACTTCGCTCACTGGCCAGTAGTCTGGCTGACGCTGACCATGTGGCCTCATTACTGTGGTTCAAATGGGAGAGGCAGTCCAGGAGCGCCTGTCTGGCACTGGTCTTTTGCGGCTGAAGTAGCCATATGCCTATGGGCGCTGCTTGTGTATCGGGGGCGCTCTAACGAGTCATTGCACCGGAAGGCCCTGACGGGCCGCCGGTGAATTTACATCAGATCACACAGCTCACGTCCAGGAGGATGCATGGAGTCTCAACAACAACCCGCTGAAATCGTGCAACGCTACGCCCTGTCGTGGACGGCCTATGTCCGCCCTGTCATTGTTTTATTTATCATGTTTGGCATCGGCTACGCTTTAACCAACCTCAATGGCTGGCTTGGCGTCTTCTTTATAGTGTTCTGGTTTGGCCTCTTCGTCATACAGGTACTGACTATCCGTAGCGTCGTCCTTTATACGGATGATCAAGGCGTCTGGGTGTACAGTGGCATCTTTCCCTGGTCAAAAGGTACAAGAGGTGTCAAGTGGCGTGATGTTGAAGATGCTGTTTACTTTCCCAACTTCTTGAGTTGGCTGCTCAAGTCATATACGGTGCGTATTGGCCACCGATTCACCAAATCAAGCGAGATTACCCTCTCGCATATCGCTCGCGGACAGGCTGCCGTTATTCACATCAATGACTTTCATCGCACTGTTTTATCCGCCGGCATTACAGGTGCTATGAACTAACACTTTATTCAAGCCAGGCTGTTGTCAGCTTGGCATTCCGGTTCCTGTGTACCGGCCTGTTGTGCAATCGGAGTCAGAGAAAAGTTTTTACTCTGACTCCGATATGCCATCAGCCGATTTCAATTTGCGGCATGACTGTGCCGGCGTGGGCGGCTACGCCAAGACGGGCGCCGACGGTGCGGGCCAGTTGTTGGTAGATCATGGCAATCGGGCTTTCCGGATCGGCCATGGTGGTGGGCTGACCGCCATCGCACTGCATGCGGATGGCCATGGACAGTGGCATGGAAGCGAGCAGGTCCACTTCGTACAGGTCGGCCAGTTGCTCGCCGCCACCTTCACCAAACACATGCTCGATGTGGCCGCAATTGGAGCACACGTGCATGGCCATGTTTTCTACCACGCCCAATACCGGAATGTTGACCTTGCGGAACATTTCGATGCCTTTTTTGGCGTCCAGCAGGGCGATGTCCTGCGGGGTGGTGACGATCAGCGCGCCGGCTACGGCGGCTTTTTGTGACAGGGTCAGCTGGATGTCGCCGGTGCCGGGCGGCATGTCTACCACCAGGTAATCCAGTTCGCCCCAGGCAGTCTGGGTCAGCATTTGTTGCAGCGCACCGGCGGCCATCGGGCCACGCCAGACCATGGGCGTGTCGTCATTGGTCAGGAACGCCATCGACATCACCTTGACGCCCATGGACTCCACCGGCACAAAGTATTTTTCATCCTGCACACCCGGGCGGGTACCGGTCTTGATGCCGAACATGATGCCCTGGCTGGGGCCGTAAATATCGGCATCCAGCACGCCCACTTTGGCGCCCTCGCGGGCCAGTGCCAGTGCCAGGTTGGCGGCGGTGGTGGACTTGCCCACACCACCTTTGCCGGAGGCCACGGCAATCACGTTTTTCACCCGGGAGAGGGTTTCGGCGCCGGCCATGCCGGCTTGTGCCGCCACTTCCCAGTCTACCTGCACCCGTGCGGCAGTGACGCCGTCGAGCTGTTCCAGTTTCATCTGCAGCATCTGCGCCCAGCCATTTTTGAACTGGTCGGCGGCGTAGCCCAGCTGCAGCTGGACATCCACCTGGCCATTGTTGATGGCAATGTTGCGGATGCAGCCGGCGCTGACCGGGTCCTGGTTCAAGTGGGGATCGATGAGTTCGCGCAGGGCGTGTTCGACCTGTTCGCGGGTGGGCTGGCTCATGGGATGCTCCTGTGGCGGGTCTTGCAAATCGCAACAGTCTAGGCGATTGGCTATTTTTTTGCTGTGCAATTTAAGCGTCAGGCACGGTTCCAGTCGAAACTGATGACCTCGCTGATGTGGCTGGCACCGCTCAGGTGCAGCAGCAGGCGGTCCAGCCCCAGAGCTACGCCGCTACAGTCGGGCAGGCCCTGTTCCAGTGCTGCCAGCAGCCGTTCATCGCAGGGGCGGCCGCTGCCGGCCAGTTCTTTCTCAAAACGTTGGCGCTGGACGTTGGCATCAAGCAGTTCGTCGTAGCCGTTGGCCAGCTCCATGCCGTTGAAAAACACCTCGAAGCGCTGTGCCCACAGGCTGCCGTCAGCCTGTGGCAGCACCTTGGCCAGTGCCGCCTGCGAGGCGGGAAAGTTGTCGATGAACACCAGACAGTTGCGGGGCAGGGCGGGTTCGACCTGGTGGCTCATGATGATGTCGAGCCAGCCGTCGCGGTCAAGGCCAAGGTCGGCATGGGCCAGAGCCTGGCCCTGGCGGGCAAGGTCGGCGTCGCTGCAGGTCTGGATATCCAGCCCGGCATAATCCAGCAGCGCCTGGCGGTAGCCGAGAAAACGTACCGGCAATTGCGGGAAGGCATCGCCCAGCGCCAGTTGCAGCAGCTCGGCTACTTCGAGCATCAGCTCCTTGAGCGGCCAGCCCACCCGGTACCATTCCAGCATGCTGAATTCGGGATTGTGGCGGCGGCCGGCTTCGCCCTGGCGAAAAACTTTGCAGATTTGGAAGATGTCGCCGCTGCCGGCGCAGAGCAGCCGTTTCATGGCGTATTCGGGCGAGGTATGCAGCCAGCGGTTGCCGTCGGCCTGCATCGGGGTGATGTTGGGGTCGGCGACCGGGGCCTGGCCCAGCAGCGGGGTTTCCACTTCCAGTACGTTGCGGTCGTAGAAAAACTGGCGCAGGTTGCGGTACAGGGTTTGGCGGGCCAGCAGCATGTTGCGGCTGGCGCCGGGTTGCCAGGGGGTGGGCATGATCAGGGGTCCGGGTTGACAACAAAAAAAGGGAACCGGCGGGTTCCCTTTTGATGACAAGGCAAGGGTCAGGCGCGGCTGACGTATTCGCCGGTGCGGGTGTCGATTTTCAGTTTCTCGCCCTCGACAATGAACAGCGGCACACGCACGGTGGCGCCGGTGCTCAGGGTGGCAGGCTTGGAGCCGCCCTGGGCGGTGTCGCCCTTGATGCCAGGGTCGGTCTGGGTGACTTCCAGTTCGATAAAGTTGGGGGCGGTAACCGAAACCACGGCTTCGTTGAACAGCATCACGGTGTAGACTTCTTGCTCTTTCAGCCACTTCAGGGTGTCGCCAATGGCGCCTTCGCCGGCAGCCAGCTGCTCGAACGAGCCGTCGGTGGCCATGAAATGCCAGAACTCGCCATCGTTGTACAGGTATTCCATGTCGCGTTCCTGGATGTCGGCGCTTTCCAGGGTTTCACCTGATTTGAAAGTACGCTCCCAGACACGGTCGGTACGGATGTTGCGCATTTTTACGCGGGTAAAAGCCTGGCCTTTGCCGGGTTTTACAAATTCCACATCAATCATGATGCAGGGTTCGCCTTCTACCAGTACGCGCAGACCGGGACGGAATTCGTTAGTAGCATAAGTGGCCATGGTCGGATCCTGTGTGAGTTTGCATTCAGGCTGGGCATTATACGGATTTGTTGCCGGAAAAATAGTGGGGGAGCGCTCGCAAGTGGCCGGCAACATTATCCATGCGTGGCCAAACAGGTTAGAATGCCAGCCTTTTGCGTGGCCCGCCTTTGACCGGCGGGCCGGGCGGCATTCAGGATTGACTGTAGGAGCGTGCAATGTTGGTCAAGGCGTTGCGTAATGGTTTGGGCTATGTCATTGTTTTTTTTAGCTGGTTGACCCGTCCGGCAAAGTTGCGGCGTGATCCGCAGCTGCAACAGCAGGTGGAGCTGGAGGCGCAGGAACTAAGCCTGTACCAGTTTCGGGCCTGTCCGTTTTGCGTCAAGGTGCGTCGCCAGATTCACCGGTTGAATGTGCCCGTGGCGGTGGTGGATGCCACGGCGGGTGAAGGCCGGGAAGCCCTGCTGCAGGGCGGCGGCCGGGTCAAGGTGCCCTGCTTGAAGATTGGCAAGGGAGCGGATGCCCGCTGGATGTATGAGTCGTCTGCGATTATTGCCTACCTGGAACAACGCTTTGCACAGCGCCAGGAGTCAGCATGATCCGTATTGGCCACGGCTTTGATGTACACAGGTTTCAGGACGGCGACCATATTACGCTGGGTGGCGTGCGCATCAGTCATGACCGGGCCTTTGTCGCCCACTCCGATGGCGACGTGTTGCTGCATGCCATCTGTGATGCGGTGCTGGGTGCTTTGGGGCTGGGCGATATCGGCCGTCATTTTCCGGATACCGATCCCCGTTTCAAGGGGGCGGACAGCCGCCAGTTGTTACGGGCGGTGATGGCCATGGCGCAAGCCCAGGGCTGGCAGGTGGTCAATCTCGACAGCACCATTCTGGCGCAGGCACCGAAAATGGCGCCGCATATCGACACCATGCGTGCGGTGCTGGCCACAGAACTACAGGTCGCCCTTGAGCAGGTCAACGTCAAGGCCACCACCACCGAGCAGCTGGGCTTTGTTGGCCGCAAGGAAGGCATTGCCGCCCATGCGGTGGTATTGCTGGAGCGCTGATGAACGAACAGCAGTTGCTGGGTCCGCTGGCCCATGGCGAACCTTGCGGACGGGCTCGCCTGAAGGCGGTGGCGGCAGACTTCCAGGTGAATGAAGTGCTTGATATTCCGCTGTCCGGTGCCGGCGAGCATCTGTGGCTGTGGATTGAAAAAAGCGGACTCAATACCGAAGAGGCAGTGCGGATTTTGTCGAAGGCGCTGGGCGTGGCGCAGCGCCAGATCAGCTATGCCGGCCTCAAGGACCGCCAGGCGCTGACCCGGCAGTGGCTCAGCATCCATGTGCCCGGGCAGGCGCTGGAGGTAACCGGCTTTTCGCATCCGCAGCTGAGCATCCTGCAAGCGGTGCGCCACAGCCGCAAGTTGCAGCGGGGTGCGCACAGTGCCAATGGCTTTGTGCTGCGCCTGACCGGTTTTAGCGGTGACCGGGATGCGGTCGGGCAACGCTTGCAGCAGATCGCTCGGGCCGGAGTACCCAATTATTATGGCCCGCAGCGTTTTGGCCATGATGGCCAGAACCTGTTGCAGGCCCTGCATTATGCGCAAGAGCAGCAGGTGCCGGAGCGCCGCAATCTGCGCTCTCGTCTGCTGTCCACCGCCCGCAGCGCCCTGTTTAACCGCATGCTGGCGCAGCGTGTGGCTGACGGCAGCTGGAACCGGGCACAGCCGGGCGATCTGCTGTCCTTTACTGACAGCCGCAGTTTTTTTATGGCGGGTGCGGCCGAGTGTGACGACCCGAGGCTGGCACAGCTTGACCTGCACCCGACCGCTGCACTATGGGGGCAGGGTGAACTGCCCGGTGCGGGGGCTGGCTGGCAGCTGGAACAGGCGGTAGCGGCTGCCGAGCCGGCGCTGTGCCGCTGGCTGGAGCAGGCTGGCCTGAAACAGGAACGCCGTATTTTGCGTTTGCCGGTGCAGGCGCTGGGCTGGAGCTGGCCGTCGGCTGACTGCCTGCAACTTGAATTTGTTTTGCCAACCGGTTGTTTTGCCACTGCAGTGGTGCGTGAGCTGGTTGAATTGATCCCGGAAGGAGAGGCTGACCTCAATGCGTATCCTGATTGCCAATGATGATGGCGTGCATGCGCCGGGGCTGGCGGCCTTGCATGAGGCGCTATCCGGCTTTGCCGACTGTACCGTAATGGCGCCCCAGCAGGATCGCAGCGGTGCCAGCAGCTCGTTGACGCTGGACCGCCCGCTGCATCCGCAACGGCTGCCCAATGGCTTTATCAGCGTTGACGGTACGCCAACAGACTGCGTGCATCTGGGCCTGAACGGCTATCTGGAACAACCCATGGACCTGGTGGTGGCCGGCATCAACCTGGGCGCCAACCTGGGCGATGATGTGCTGTATTCCGGCACGGTGGCCGCAGCGCTTGAGGGCCGCTTTTTGCAGCGACCGGCCTTTGCATTTTCGCTGGTGTCGCGTGAAACCACCCACCTGCCGACCGCCAGCTGGTTCGCCCGCCATTTTATTGAAGGCCAGCACAAGCTGGAACTGCCGCCGCACAGCGTGCTTAACGTCAATATTCCCAGTTTGCCGCTGGATGAAATCAAGGGCATCCGGCTGACCCGCCTCGGGCATCGGGCCCGGGCTGCATCGCCGGTAAAAAGCGTCAACCCCCGTGGCAAGACCGGTTACTGGCTGGCGGCTGCCGGTCTCGAAATGGATGGCGAGGAAGGCACCGACTTTCATGCCGTCCGCCAGGGCTATGTAGCGGTTACGCCGCTGCAGCTGGACCGTACCTTTCATGCCCGGCTGGATGATGTACAGCAGTGGGTGGAGGGTTTGCTGTGAGTGATCTGCTTCAGCGCGGCATTGGCATGACGTCCCAGCGCACCCGGGAGCGGCTGATCCAGCGCCTGTATGAGGAAGGGCTGAGCGATGCCCGGGTACTGGAAGTGATCCGCAGTACGCCCCGTCACCTGTTTGTCGATGAAGCGCTGGCGCACCGGGCCTATGAAGATACCGCTTTGCCGATCGGTCACAACCAGACCATTTCCCAGCCCTATACCGTGGGGCGCATGACCGAGCTGCTGCTGGCCGCCGGCCCGCTGGACAAGGTGCTGGAAATTGGTACCGGCTGTGGTTACCAGACGGCTGTGCTGGCGCAGCTGGTCAATGCGGTGTTCAGCGTAGAACGCATCCAGGCCTTGCAGGAACGGGCCAAGGAGCGGCTGCAGCAACTGGATCTGCGCAATGTGCTGTATCGCTGGGGTGATGGCTGGACCGGCTGGAACTCGCTGGCGCCCTATAACGGCATCCTGGTGACCGCTGCTGCCAGCGAGGTGCCGCAAGCGCTGCTGGACCAGCTGGCGCCTGGCGGGCGGCTGGTGATTCCGGTCAGTACCGAACAGGGCGAGCAGCGCCTGTATCTGGTTGAAAATACGGAACGTGGTTTTGTGCAACAGATACTGGACCCGGTGCACTTTGTACCGCTGTTGGGTGGGGTTTTGTCATGAAAAAAAGTCTGTTGCTGTACCTCAAGGGCATGGCGATGGGGGCTGCCGATGTGGTACCTGGCGTGTCCGGCGGCACCATTGCCTTTATTTCCGGCATTTACGGGCAACTGCTGGAGGCGCTGGCACGCATGCCGGAAGGTTTTTTGCTGTTGCTGCGCGGCCGGGTGGCCGAAGCATGGCAGCGGGTACATGCCAACTTTCTATTGATATTGCTGGCTGGTATTGCCACCAGCATTGTTACCTTTGCGCGCTTGATTACCTGGTTGCTGGAGCATCAGGCGATACCGGTATGGGCATTCTTTTTTGGCCTGATTGCGGTGTCCTGCTGGGTGGTGGGACGTGATGTACGGCGCTGGGGTGCCGGGCCGGTTGTCATGTTTGTGATGGGTGCGCTATGCGCCTGGTACATTACGGTAGCCTCGCCGATCAGCTGGGGGCACGACTACCTGAGCCTGTTTTTTGCCGGTGCCATTGCCATTTGCGCCATGATTTTGCCGGGTGTGTCCGGCAGTTTTTTACTGCTGTTGATGGGGCTGTACCACTTTGTGCTGGGTGCGGTTAAAAATCTTGAGCTGGGCATCATTGCCGTGTTTGCACTGGGTTGTGCTTTTGGCCTGTTGTGTTTTGCCCGCATTCTCCGGGCAGCGCTGGCCCGCTTTCACGATTTGACGCTGGCCATGCTGACCGGCTTTATGCTGGGCTCACTGAACAAGGCCTGGCCGTGGAAACAAACCGTCAGCTTTTATAGCAACAGCAAGGGCGAACCGGTGCCTTTGCAGCAAACCAACCTGCTGCCCGATGCCTTCGCCGAAATCACCGGCCAGGATCCACAGCTACTGTGGGTGGTGGTGCTGGCCCTGGCCGGAGTTGGCTTGGTACTCTTGCTGGAGCACCTGGCTCGCAAGGGGCAGCCGGTTGCCGGTGATATCAAATAAGGAGTGGCATGAACACATCAAAAGGTGATCGCCGTTTCAATCGGGTAGCCGGCCTGGCTGGCCTGATCGCAGCCATGCTGGTGTCGGCCTGCGCCGGCAAGGCAACACCACCGGTGGTGGACCGTGGGCAACATGCTGGCGGCGCACGGGTACAAACCTCGACTGGCCGTACCCAGCCGGTTGCGGTGCGGCCGGTAACCTCGGGACAGTACCGGGTGAGCAAGGGTGACACCCTGTATTCAATTGCTTTTCGTTATGGCCGGGACTGGAAAGAGCTGGCGGCGGCCAACGGCATTGCCGAGCCTTACACCATTCGGCCGGGGCAGGTAATCGATTTTTCACGCAAGACCCCCGGCCGTCAAACGGCTGTGGTAGCACCGGCCGGACGCAGTCCTGCGGCGCAGCCGGTTGCCCGGCCGGCAACCACGACACCGCCCGCATCTTCCGCATCCCGACAACCGGCAGCGGCGCAAAAGCCGGCTGTCCAGGCCAAACCCGTTACCCCGGCCAAGCCAGCAGCCACTGTTGCCGGTGGCAAATGGCAATGGCCGGCACAGGGCACCGTGGTGAGCCGTTTTTCGTCCAGCACGTCGCTCAACAAGGGTATTGATATTGCCGGCAAGCTGGGGCAGCCGGTCGTGTCGGCGGCAGCCGGCACCGTGGTTTATGCCGGCAGTGATTTGCGTGGTTACGGCGACTTGGTTATCATCAAGCACGATGACACCTTTATCAGTGCTTATGGCCATAACCGGCGCCTGCTGGTCAATGAAGGCCAGCAGGTCAGGGCCGGTGCACAGATTGCCGAAATGGGATCGACCGGTACCGACCAGGTCAAATTGCACTTTGAAATCAGGCGTCAGGGCAACCCGGTGGACCCGTTGCTTTATTTGCCCAGGAAGTGAGATGATCGGGCTGCGGGCAGCCCGGTCTGCCCGCCCGACATAAAAACAACAAGCAACACAAGGATGCCAGTCATGGACGATAGACAGGGCATGGACGTCAATGTACGTCTGCCATTCTCTTCAGTTGCGGAATCTTCCCGCTTTTCTCAAACCGCCTACGCCGGCCAGTCAATCGGCTTGCCATTGCTGACCCGGGAGCAGGAACAGCACTATGGCCAGCGGGTACAGTCGGGTGATCCGCAGGCACGCTCGCTGCTGATACAGCATAATTTGCGGCTGGTCATCAGCCTGGCCGGCCGCTATCGGGGCCGGGGACTGTCGCAGGCCGATCTGGTCAGCGAAGGCAATCTGGGCCTGATCCGGGCGGTTGAGAAATTTGATCCCGCTCTCGGTTATCGCTTTACCACCTACGCCGTACCCTGGATTCGTCAGGCGATGGAGCGGGCCATTACACGCATGGGGCAAACGGTCAGGGTGCCTTATGCGGTGGCCATCGAACAGCGCAAGCTCGGGCGCCTGAACCGGGGCGACCATGAACAAACAGCGGATGTGGCCGCATTGGCACGGCTGGCCGGCACCAGCGAGCAGCGGGTGCGTAATCTGCAGGGCTGGCGACCACGGATCAGCTCGCTGGATGCTTTGCCCTTGCTGGCTGGCAGCCTGGCCACCAGCGGACCGGTGGATGGCCTGGAGCGGGACCAGCTGTATGCTTTGCTGAATCGCTGGATTGACGAGCTGGCGCCGTTGCAGCGGCAGGTCATCCGGCTGCGTTTTGGCCTGCAGCAAGAAGATGCCTGCAGTTTGCTGGAGACGGCTGCACTGCTGGGGCTTGGCCGGACCCGGATACGCCAGCTGCAGGCCAGTGCGCTGGAGCGGTTGGGCCAGCGGCTGGCGGAAGCCCGGCTGGAGCGGGCGGACCTGCTGGCCGACTGAGCGACTTTGCCAGTGGCAGCCGCCGGTGGCTGGGTATAGACTAGGCCGGTCTTTTACCCTGACCGGCATTATCTTTACCTGGATGCCTGTTTTTTGCGATGCCAAGGAGCACCCATGCGTTACATTACCCCAGACCTGTGCGATGCCAACCCGGATGTAGCTGTGGTGGAGCCGATGTTTGCCAACTTTGGCGGACGGGACTCCTTCGGTGGCGAAATTGTTACCGTCAAATGCTTCGAGGACAACTCGGTGGTCAAGGCCCAGACTGCGTTGCCAGGCAAGGGCAAGGTCATGGTGGTGGATGGTGGCGGCTCGCTGCGCCGGGCGCTGCTGGGCGACATGCTGGCGGCCAGCGCTGCCAAAAATGGCTGGGAAGGCATTATCGTGTATGGCTGCGTGCGGGATGTGGACGAGCTGGCACAAACTGATCTGGGTATCCAGGCACTGGCCAGCCATCCGATGAAAACCGACAAGCGTGATATCGGAGACCTGAACGTGACTGTTGTATTTGGTGGCGTGACCTTCCGTCCCGGCGAGTATGTGTATGCCGACAATAACGGCATTATCGTATCGCCTACCGCGCTGAAAATGCCCTGACTGCTGTCCGGGCCAGACTGAATGCTGGAGCAAAGCGGATGGATGAGCAGTCTTTCGAACACTCGTTGAAACACCTGTTAAGCCAGGAAGGCTGTCCTGAGCAAAGTGGACAGGTGCTGGACCGGGCCCTGAAAAAAGCCAGCCGGCAAACGGCTGCCGGCGCGTTGTTTGTACTGTTTGCCCGTACCCTTGAAGCGGTGATGCTGGGCTTGAGTACCGGGGCGGCAGCCAGCGTTGAACGTGCTGGCGGTGCCCGTCAAAATTCTGTGGCTGAAAAGGAAAATCCGGATGCAACTTGATTCCTGGACCCAGAGTCTGGTGAATGCCATGAGTGCGCTCTGGCAGAAATTTGCCAACTTTATTCCCAACCTGGTGGGCGCTCTGGTCATTGTCATTATTGGTTTCCTGGTGGCCCGGCTGCTGGATGCCCTGCTGTCACGACTGTTGGCCAAACTGGGGCTGGACCGGCTGATGCAGGGTACCGGAATCAACAAGATCATGGCCCGGGCCGGTATCCGGATACCGGTGTCGGCGCTGGTCGGCAAGGTGGTGTACTGGTTTGTATTGCTGGTGTTTCTGGTGACGGCGCTGGAATCGCTGGGGCTGGAGCGCATTTCGGCAACGCTGGACATGCTGGCGCTCTATGTGCCCAAGGTGTTGTCGGCGGCGCTGGTGTTGCTGGCCGGCATTTTGCTGGCGCAGTTGCTCAATACCGTGGTGGCAGGAGCAGCCGATGGTGTCGGGCTGGAGTACGCTGCCGGGCTGGGGCGCCTGACCCAGGGGCTGGTAATTGTCATTACCATTTCGGTGGCTATCGGTCAGCTGGATGTCAAGGCCGAGCTGCTCAACTATGTCATTGCCATTGTTTTGTCCAGCATGGGACTGGCGGTGGCGCTGGCCATAGGGCTGGGCAGCCGCGAGCTGGTGGGCCAGATTCTGGCCGGCATCTATGTACGCGAGCTGTATCAGGCTGGCCAGCACGTGCAGCTGGACGAGCTGGAAGGAACCATTGAAGTGGTGGGTACCGTTAAAACACAGTTGCTGACAGAGCAGGGCGAACAGCTGTATATACCCAACCGGGTGTTGCTGGAGCGCACTGTGCGCAGCCGGCAGTCCTGAGACGGAGAATCCGGGTGGCTGAACTGTTGTGAGTACCGGGGCGTTTACGCCTGCCGCCAGGGAGCCGCTGGATGCCCTGGACGACGAGGCACTGGTTGAACGGGCCAGGACGGAGCTGTACGAGCGCACCCGTGCCTATGAAGTGCTGATGCGCCGTTATCAGGTCACGCTCTATAATGTGTGCGCCCGCTACCTGGGCAATGAGCGGGATGCTGATGATGTCTGCCAGGAAATCATGCTCAAGGTGTTTTACGGGCTGAAAAAATTTGAAGGCAAGTCGAAGTTTCGTACCTGGCTGTACAGTATTGCCTACAATGAATGCACCACCCAGTACCGCAAGGATCGCCGCAAGTACCGGCTGCTGGATGCCTTGAGCCTGCAGCCGCAGGATGAAGCGGTAGAGGAAGCGGAACCTGTTGTTGAAGGCCGGCAAGGGCTGGACCGCTGGCTGCAGGATGTCAATCCGATCGACCGCGAGATCATTATCCTGCGTTTTGTGGCTGAACTGGAGTTCCAGGATATCGCCAATATCATGCACTTGGGGCTGAGTGCGACAAAAATGCGTTATAAACGGGCAATCGACAAATTAAAAGCTAACTACTCTGCGGAAACTCTGTTAGAATAGCTGCGTTTTTTAGCAACCCCCTTTCCGAACTGATGAGGAAGATTCCATGAAATTGAAAAATACCCTGGGTATGGCCGTTGCCGCTGTTCTGGCTGCCGGTTCTGTTAATGCTTTTGCACAAGGCCAGGGTGCCGTTGAGACCGAAGTATTTGCCAAGCGCTATTTCACCGACAGCGTTCGCAAAATGGATAACGGCAACCTGTATGGTGGTTCCGTAAGCTACTTCCTCAGCGAAAACGTTTCTCTGGGCCTGTCCTATGGTGAGTATCACCGCATTGATTCTGATGACAAAGTTGGTGCAGAGCAGAAGCGTAAGAAAATCAACGGCAGCCTGGCCTCCCTGGACGCCACCTACCACTTCCGTAGCGCCAGCGATTCCCTGCGTCCTTACCTGTCTGCCGGCCTGGGTCACCAGAGCCTGAGCAACATTGAAGGCGTAAGCAGCGTATCCGGCAAAGGCCGTGACCGTACCACCATGGCGCTGGTTGGTGCAGGTGCCAAGTACTACTTCGGCGAAAACTTCTTCGTTCGCGCCGGTGTTGACGGCATGCACGGTTTCGACAACCACCAGTCCGAGTGGATGGCCGGTCTGGGCATGGGTCTGAACTTCGGTGGCGCTGCCAAGCCTGCTCCTGTTGTAGTTGAAGAAGTTGCCCCTGTTGTTTACGAAGAGCCTGTACAGCCTGAAACCGTTCGCGTTGAACTGGAAGTGCTGTTCGACTTCGACAAAGCCAACGTTAAAGATGGCAGCTACAGCGACATCGAAAACCTGGCTGCGTTCATGAAGCAGTACCCACAGGTCAGCACCACTGTTGAAGGTCACACCGACTCCGTTGGTGCCGATGCTTACAACCAGAAGCTGTCCGAGCGTCGTGCCAACGCTGTTCGCCAGGTACTGGTTGAGCAGTATGGTGTTGATGCCGACCGTGTAAACGCCATCGGTTACGGCGAAGCCCGTCCTATTGCTGACAACGCCAGCAAAGAAGGCCGTGCCCTGAACCGTCGCGTAGAAGCAGCGGTAGAAGCCCAGGTCAAGTAAGATCCGAGCTTATGAAAAACCCGGCTTAGGCCGGGTTTTTTGTTGCCTGCAAAACCTGGATGGGCAGGGTAACAGCCTGTGAGCTGATACGGCTTGAGTATCGGACCGTCTATTTGCCATAGTGTGCACCTGCCAGCCGGCAGTATGATGAAATTGAAACGGATCACCAGCCATGCAACAGAATCGACAGGAACCGGAACTGGGCACCGAACCCATGGGGGCTGTGCCGTCTGCCGGACAACCCAAAACTGCTGGAGCAGGCGGAGTCTGGCTGTTTGTGTTGTTGTCGTGGCTGGCTGGCGCTGCTGTTTTTTGGTGGCAACAGGCGCAGACCGATGCTGCCGTGCAGCGTCTGGAGCAGCAATTGGTAGCCACCCAGGATAGCTTTGCCCGGGTGAGCGAGTCGGCCGCTGGCCGCTTGCTGGCACTGAGCAACCAGCTGGAGGACATGACCCGGCTGGAAGCTCGCATGCAGGCCCTGGCCCGGCAACTGGAAGGGTTGCAACAGGGTTTTGACAGCCTGCAGGCGACTGGCCAAAAACTCGGGGAGCTGGAAGCCGGCTTGCGAAAGCAGGAAGCGGCCAGCTCCGGGCAGATGGCGGTGCTGGAAGAGCAGCTGCAGCAGGCGGTGTTAACCCTGGCGCAGGCGCAGGATGAATTGCGGGCACAGCAACAGGGCCGGTGGGAAGAAACCCTGACAGGGCAGCAACAGTTGCAGGACGGGCTGACCTTCTTGCAGGAACTTCATGCAGGGCAGGATACCGTGCAGGACAGCATGCGGACCCAGCTGGAAGCCCTGCAGGCGATGACAACCCTGCATGAAGAGCAGCTGCGGCAGCTGTTGTCACAACTGGAGCCGCTGCAGTCGGATCGGCAGTCCCTGGATGAGCTACAGCAGGAAATGAGCGCCTTCAGGGCCCAGGTCACTCGCACCCAGCATGCCGTTCAGCAACGCCTGTCCGGCCTGGAGCAGCAGGCTGTTATAGAGCGTTAAACAGGTAGGCGGTGGCCAGGGCGCCGCCAATGCAGAGCAGGGCACCCCAGAAACTTTGCCAGCGCAGGCTGCGGGCCAGCGCATCCTCGCCGTTGCTGGACAGGATAAACGGCAGATTTTCATCCGGCTTGCGCATGAAATGGCGGGCGGCTGCGACGCTGGTCTGGCGGGCCTGCTGCTCGGCTTTGGTACGGGCGGTGTTTTGTACCTGTTGCCATTCGGCATCGTCAAAGCGACCGTCACCGTTGCGGTCAAAGCGCTTGAGCAGGGCGGGGAAGTCCTGTTTCCAGCGGCGGATGATATTGGCCTGCAGTTTGTCGACGTCCATCACCTGGTGTCCACCGCCGATACTGTAGAAATGGCCGATGGCATAGAGCGGTTCACGCTGGTGAAAACGCCGCTCGGTGTAGCGGTAGCGCCGGCCGCTGGTCAGCACGGCGGTTAACCAGTGTTTATTTTCAGGCTGGCGGGGATGGCGCTGACTGCCTTGCCAGCTTTGCCGGGTTTGCGGCATCAGCTGGGCGCCACGGGGATCAATCAGGCAGCGGCCGGTGCCGTCATCCAGTTCCAGCATGGCTTCGCTGGTGCGGCGCTCCAGCAGTTGCCAGCTTGGGCTTTTGTTGCCGCTGCGCTTGCGATATTCCTCGATGGTGTAGTCCCACCAGCAGCAGGGTGTGCCGCTGAGCGGTGCAATCTGGGTTTCGCTGCCGTCGGCCAGCAGGCCGTACAGTTCGACATAGCCCTGGGCGGCGGAACGGATTTTTGAGGTGGGCGTGTCCAGTAAAAAGCGGGCCTTGCGCTGGCTGCTGACAAACATCCAGCCACCGGCGGCACAGAGGCCGCCGGTAAAGCAAAAGGTAAGGGTGGCGCCCAGCCAGTCCATGGCTTAGTCAAACAGGTCACGGAGGTTGACGTCGGCGGTTTCCGCCTCGGAAAAGCGCAGCAGTTCGGCCGCCTTGAAACCAAACCAGCGGGCGATCAGCACATCCGGGAATTGCTCAATGCGTACGTTGTTAAGGTTGACCGCTTCGTTGTAGAGCTCGCGGCGGTCGGCGATGGCGCTTTCCAGGCTGGCAATGCGCTGTTGCAGAAACTGGAAACTCTCGTTGGCTTTCAGCTCGGGGTAATTCTCGGCCAGGGCAAACAGCTTGCCCAGCCCGGCCCGCAAGCCGGTTTCTGCCTGCCCCAGTGCGCCTATGTCATGGGCTTGCTGAGCCTGATGTACGGCGCTGCGGGCCTTGATGACGGATTCCAGCGTGTCTTTTTCATACTGCATGTACTGCTTGCAGGTTTCCACCAGCTTGGGCAGTTCATCGTGGCGCTGTTTGAGCAACACATCGATATTGGACCAGGCCTTGCCAACACCGTGCTTGAGACGTACCAGGGCGTTGTACAGGCCGACACCCCAGACAATGAACAGGGCGGCAATGACCAGAACGGCAACAAGAATCAGGCTCATGAAAGGCACCTCGGCGAAATTTTTACTGGGACAATTCAAAAATGCCGGGCAAGTTTACCACTTCAGGCCCGGTTTTCGGCGTCCGGCTGTTGCAGTGTTTGCATTAGCACGCTGACCTTGTCCACCGACTCCTGGTATTCGGCCTGCCAGTCGGAGGCTTCGGTGATGCCGCCGCCGCCCCAGCAGTGAATGTCGCCATCCAGTGCCAGCAGGGTGCGAATACAGACCGAGCTGTCGAAACGGCCACGACGGTCCAGATAGAAGATGCTGCCGCAGTAGATTTCCCGCGAGCTGGCCTCCAGCTGGTCAATCATCTCCAGGACCGGCTGTTTCGGTGTGCCGCTGATGGAGGCGCCGGGAAAGCAGTGCTGTAACAGGTCGAGGGCGTCGGTGCCCGGGTTGAGGGTACCACGGATACAGCTGACCAGATGGTGCACGTTGGGATAGCTTTCCAGTGCTGCCAGCTGAGGCGTGTGAATGTCGTGGCAAAGGGGGGCCAGTTCGTCCTTTTGCAGTTCAACGATCATCCGGTTTTCGGTGCGGTCCTTGTTGCTGGCCAGCAGTTCGGCGGCCAGCGCCATGTCCTCGGCCGGGGTGTGGCCACGGCGGCGGGTGCCCTTGATGGGGCGGGCTTCCACCTGGCCGTTACGGGCGCCGATAAAGCGCTCCGGCGACAGGCTGAGGATGGCGTTGTCGCCGTTTAGCCGGATAAACGCCGCATAGGGGACCGGGCAGTTCTGGCGCAGGGCCTGATAGGCCAGCCAGGGGTTGCCCCGATAACGGCTGCTGAAACGCTGGGTGTAATTAACCTGGCGGATCTGGCCACTACCGATGGCATCCTGGATCTGCTTGATGGCATGCCGGTAGTGGTCCGGGTCACGCAGCGGGGCAAAGTCGGCGAGCAGGGCAAAAGGCTCGGGCACAACGGGTTGGCTGTGTCCGTTGCTGAACAGGCGCAACAAGGCCTGGCGCTGTGATGCGTCCAGTGCCGGATGGCAAAACAGCCAGCTTTTTTGTTGCTGGTGGTCATTGATCAGGGCCCAGGCGTACAGCCCGATCCGGGCATCTTCCAGTGTGCGTGGATGCCGGCTGTGCTGATCGCCGAAGTGGTAGCCCAGATAGCCGAGCAGACCGCCGGCAAAGGGGAGGGTGTCGGGCAATCCGTCCACCGCCGGCAGCTGTAGCAGCAGCTGGCGTGCCCGCTCCAGAAAGTGTGCGGGTGTTTCCCGGGCTTCGGGGCTGATTTGTTGCAGCGGCCAGGCACTGGCGATGTCAAAACGGGCCATGCCGCCTGGCTGTGGCTGGTTGCTGTCCAGCAATACCGCACCGGGTGCCTGTTGAATCAGGGCAAAACGCTGGCTGATGTCAGCTTGCCAGGGCAGTTCATGCAGAGCGTTGCGGCTTGGGCTCATGACCGGTCCACAGCAAACCACTGCTGCACAAGGGCTACCCGTTCGGCCGGTGTTTCCTTGCGCTGGTCTTTTTTCAGCTGTTTGACATGGGCTTCGACCTGGTGGGCGCGGGGCGTCAGACCGGCGTTGTTGGCAATCTGGATATTCAGACCGGGACGGGCGTTGAGCTCAAGGATCAGTGGGCCTTTGTCCTGGTCGAGCACCATGTCGACGCCAATATAGCCCAGCCCACAGAGCTCGTGGCAGCTGGCGGCCAGCTCCATGAACTGTTGCCAGTAGGGCAGTTGCACGCCGGCCACCGGTTGGGTGGTGTCGGGGTGCTTGCTGATCTTGTTGTTGAGCCAGGTGCCCTGCAAGGTGATGCCGGTGGCCAGGTCGACGCCGACACCAATGGCGCCCTGGTGCAGGTTGGCCTTGCCGCCGGACTGGCGGGTGGGCAGGCGCAGCATGGCCATTACCGGATAGCCCATCAGCACAATGATGCGGATGTCGGGTACACCTTCGTAGCTGATGCTCTTGAAAATCGGGTCGGGGGAGACCCGGTATTCGATCAGGGCGCGGTCACGGCCGCCACCCAGTGAATACAGCCCGGTCAGGATGTTGGAGACCTGGTACTCGATTTCGTCATGGCTGATGATTTTGCCGGACACCGTTTTGTAGCGGCCCTCAAAACGGTCGGCAATCACGATGATGCCGTCGCCGCCGGCACCTTGCGCCGGCTTGATGACAAAGTCGTTGTGTCCGTCGAGGATGGTGTGCAGTTTGCTGATTTCACGCTCGCTGCTGATGATGCCGTACATTTCGGGCACATTGATGCCTTCGGCCAGCGCCCGCTGTTTGGTGCGGATTTTGTCGTCCACTATCGGATACAGGTTGCGCTGGTTGTACTTGAGCACATAGTCGGCATTGCGGCGGTTGATGCCCATGATGCCTTTGGCTTCCAGCTCCCGCCAGGTTTTGATCAGGCCGAACATGGGCTTAGTCCTTCAGGAACGCTTTGAAGCGGAACAGTTCGGTCAGCCGGTAGCCACGGTAGCGACCCATCGCCAGCATGAAACCGACCATCACCAGCAGCACGCCGGGGAAGGTGAATACAAAGTAGTTCAGTTCCTGGATGCTCATCAGGTAGTGCGCCAGCGCAGCGGCAAACAGGGTGCCGACCGCCACTTTAAAGGCGGTATTGCCGCCACGCTCTTCCCAGGTGATCGACAGGCGCTCGATGGTCATGGTCAGGATCACCATCGGGAACAGGGAAATCGACAGGCCGCGTTCCAGTCCCAGCTTGTGGCTGAACAGGCTGATCACGGCAATCAGCACCACCACAAAGGTCAGCACCACCGACAATCGTGGCAGCATCTGCAGCTTGAGGTGTTCAAGGTAGGAGCGCAGCGACAGGCCCAGTGCGGTAATCAGGCCGAACAGCAAAATCCCGAAGCCGAGCTGGGTTTCACGGAACGCCAGCGCAATCAGTACCGGGGTAAAGGTACCCAGGGTTTGCAGACCGCCCAGGTTGCGAAGAATCAGGATCACCAGTACGCCAATCGGGATCATGATCATCACCTGATAGGTCTGCTGGGTGCTCAGCGGCAGGCCGTACAGGGAGTAGTCGAGGAAGCTGGTGGCGTTGCTGGCACTGCCGGTCAGCTGGGCCAGGCGGATGGCGTTGATTTCGCTGCTGTTGATGGTAAAGCTGACCTGCGGGCGGCTGCCGCCGTCCAGCTGAAACAGCGGCTCGTCACCGTACCACCAGATCAGGCGGTCAGCAGGCAGGCCCTGTTCGCCGGTTTGGGGGTTGAAGTACAGCCATTTTTTACCGTTGAAACTGCGGATCCACAGCTCCGGCTCCTGGCTGCTGCCGATGTCAAGGCGCAGGGTGTGTACCCGCTGCATGGGTACCCGGGCAATGGACAACACCAGGTCGATGACATCGGCTTTGCGCTCGCTGGAAGCGTCGCCGCCGAGCAGCAGCTTGCTGTTGTCGTCGTTTTTGTTGTTGACCCGCTTGATGGTTTCGCTGATGAAGGTTTCGATATCGGCCGAGTGCTGGCGGATGGGGGCCAGCAGGGCCTCGGCGGCAATTTTTTCCACGCCTTCCAGCGGCAGGCTTTCGCGGAAGGTCGGCCCCTTGGGCTTGGGCGGTTCGGCACCGAAACGGGTGGTCAGCACCATACGGTAATACAGGGTCTGCTTGCCGGTGGCACGACGGGCGGACCAGGTGATGAGGCGGTTGTCGTCCTTGCGGTTGACACTGACACCGTAGTTTTTGGAGATGAAGCTTTCGTTGAGACTGGTGTAGTTGTCGCTCAGGGGCGGCACAAACATCTGCAGTTTGATCGGTGCGTTGCCGGCGGCCTGGAATTCGACCTTGGCGTCGATGTTCCACAGGTTGTCGGTTTCGCTTTCGGTAACCGGAATGTTGAGCACAAAAATCTGGTAGGCAGTGACCAGCACGCCCAGGCAAACCAGGGCGGTAATCAGGACTTTCAGATGCAGGGTTAGTGAGCGCATGGAGATTACTCGGACAGGTCGGGAGCGGGTTGGGACAAATCGGGTTTACCGGCGGACAGGCTCAGGGATGGGTCGACCACCCCGCCCAGCCCCTTGAGGCCACGGGCGCCGAGCAGGAACGGATATTTGAACGCACTGCGATCGGTAAGGTTGACTTCGATCAGTTGCTGGCGGTTGCCAATCAATACGGTCAGCTCCACCACCGGGCGGGCGCTGTAGGTTTTGTCTTCTTCAGGGTCAAAGTCGTCGGCCCGGCGTTTGATGCGCGACACCCGGGCCAGCGGCAGTTCGAAAGCCTGTTCGGGCGCACCCTCCCAGGCTGGCTGGAAACGCACCCATGACTCGCCGTCACGCTTGAAGCGTTTGATGTGCCGGGCGCTAAGTGACGAGGTGGTGGCCCCGGTATCCAGCTTGGCTTTGAGGCCGGCACCCAGTTCGAGAATATGGATGTGTTCGTGCAGGCCGTAAATCTGTTTTTCACTGTAGGGGCCGGCATGGGCGAGGCTGGTCATCAACACTCCGCACAACAGGGGAGACAGGATACGAAGGACGCTTTGAAACACAGTATGGAATTCCTTGCACAAGAAGGGCTTGAAGGCCGCCGGTGGGGACTTTGAAGCGCCGCAGGCTACTGGATGCGCAGTGTACATGGAAAAAACCGGCTTTTTAAGTAGGGCGGGATGCAGAATGTGTGAAATGGCCCTGGCTGCTGGAGGTTGTACGACCTTGGTGTAAGGATTGTCAACAATCTGCTTGCTTGAGTTGACAGTTGGCAGGCTTTTACGTAGGTTTGTTCCATCATTTGTGGTTGTGGTGTCAACAATATGCAGGTTGCAGTTGAATCTGTCGACAATCTTGCTACTGAAAGCCATACCTTGTCGGAGCAGGTCTACCGGACCGTACAGGCGGCTATCGTCAAGGGCGAGATTGCGCCGGGCAGCAAGATTTCCGAGCCGGAGCTGGCGCGCACCTATGGCATCAGCCGCGGCCCGCTGCGCGAGGCCATTCACCGCCTGGAAGCCCAGCGCCTGCTGGTGCGGGTGCCCCATGTCGGCGCACGGGTGGTGTCGTTGTCGCACAAGGAGCTGATCGAGCTGTACCAGATCCGCGAGTCGCTGGAAGGGCTGGCCTGCCGGCTGGCAGCAGAGAACATGACCGCACAGGAAGTGGCTGAGCTGCGCGAAATTCTGGACACCCACGAGCGTGATGCGGCATTTCAGGCCGGCATTGATTACTTCCAGCAGGAAGGCGATTACGACTTTCATTACAAAATTATCCGCGGCAGCCGCAACCAGATGCTGGCCAAGCTGCTGACCGAGGAGCTGTACCAGCTGGTGCGCATGTACCGCCTGCAATATTCGGCCACCCCGAACCGGCCGCAGCAGGCGTTCAAAGAGCACCACCGCATTCTTGATGCCATTGCCGAGGGCGATGGTGAACTGGCCGAGCTGCTGATGCGCCGGCATATCGCAACATCCCGACGCAATGTCGAGCGACATTATCAGGCCAGCAATGGCACTCCATTATCTGTACGAGGTTAATTATGAGCCGTAAAACTCCAGGTCAACTTTTCCGTGACGCCGTTGTTGAAGAACATCCGCTGCAGGTGGTGGGTGCGATCAACGCCAACCATGCACTGCTGGCCAAACGTGCCGGCTTCAAGGCCATTTACCTGTCCGGGGGCGGTGTGGCTGCCGGCTCGCTAGGCCTGCCGGATCTGGGCATCTCCACCCTGGATGACGTGCTGACCGACGTGCGCCGTATTACCGATGTGTGCGATCTGCCGCTGCTGGTGGACGTGGATACCGGTTTCGGCTCGTCCGCTTTCAACGTGGCGCGTACCGTCAAGTCCATGATCAAGTTTGGCGCTGCTGCCATCCACATTGAAGACCAGGTGGGTGCCAAGCGCTGTGGTCACCGCCCGAACAAGGAAATCGTTTCCCAGCAGGAAATGGTCGACCGCATCAAGGCCGCCGTCGATGCGCGTACCGATGACAGCTTCGTGATCATGGCGCGTACCGATGCGCTGGCCGTTGAAGGCCTGAACGCCGCGCTGGATCGTGCCGCCGCCTGTGTTGAAGCCGGTGCCGACATGGTTTTCCCGGAGGCGATCACCGAGCTGGATATGTACAAGACCTTTGCCGACCGGGTCAAAGCGCCGATTCTGGCCAACATCACCGAGTTCGGTGCCACCCCGCTGTACACCACCGAGCAACTGGCTTCCGTGGACGTATCGCTGGTGCTGTATCCGCTGTCGGCATTCCGCGCCATGAACAAGGCGGCGGAAAATGTTTACACCGCCATCCGTCGTGATGGCAGCCAGCAAAATGTGGTGGACACCATGCAGACCCGTATGGAACTGTACGACCGCATCAACTACCACGCTTTCGAACAAAGCCTGGATGCGCTGTTTGCGCAGCAGAAGGGCAAGTAACTTACGTCATCACCCGACTTGATCGGGTGATCTCTGGGCGGCTTTACTAGCCGTGCTGGAACTGAATTGGCAGGAGCAGTTACTGCTTCTGCACAACGAAGTTGTTCTACTGAACACACATACATAGTAAGCAACATTATAAAAACTGAGAGGATTACACTCATGGCTGAAGAGAAGAAAAAAGTACTGAGCGGCGCAGGTCTGCGTGGCCAGGTTGCAGGTCAAACCGCTCTGTGCACCGTAGGTAAAGAAGGCGCCGGCCTGACGTACCGTGGTTACGATGTGCGCGAACTGGCCAAAAACTGCAAAAGTTTTGAAGAAGTAGCCTACCTGCTGTGGTACGGCAAGCTGCCCAACCAGGCCGAGCTGGATGCCTATGTGGCCCGCCTGAAATCCATGCGTGACCTGCCGCAGGCCCTGAAAGAAGTACTGGAGCGTATCCCGGCCTCTGCCCACCCGATGGACGTGATGCGTACCGGTGTGTCCGTGCTGGGTACCCTGGAGCCAGAACTGAGCTTCGAGCAGCAACTGGACGTGGCCGACCGCCTGCTGGCTTCCATGCCGGCCATGCTGCTGTACTGGTACCACTTCAGCCACAACGGCAAGCGCATTGACTGCGTAACCGACGAGCCGGATCTGGGCAGCCACTTCCTGGCGCTGCTGCATGGCAAGTCGCCCAGCGATCTGCACCGTGAAGTAATGAACGTGTCGCTGACTTTGTACGCAGAGCACGAGTTCAACGCCTCCACCTTCACCGGCCGTGTCTGTGCCTCCACCCTGTCCGACCTGTATTCCTGCGTGACCGGTGCCATCGGTTCACTGCGTGGCCCGCTGCACGGGGGTGCCAACGAAGCCGCCATGGACCTGATCGACCGCTTCCAGACTCCGGACGAAGCCGTTGCCGAACTGAAAGCCATGATGGCCCGCAAAGAGTTGATCATGGGCTTTGGTCACGCCATCTACCGCGAGTCCGACCCGCGCAACGAGGTGATCAAGGGCTACTCCGAGAAGCTAGCCAAAGAGGTGGGCGACAGCGTGATTTACCCGGTGTCTTGCGCCATCGAGAAGCTGATGTGGGACGAGAAGAAGCTGTTCCCCAACGCCGACTTCTTCCACGCTTCCGCCTACCGCTTCATGGGCATTCCAACCCCGCTGTTCACACCGATTTTCGTGTGCTCACGGGTGACTGGCTGGGCTGCGCACGTGTTTGAGCAGCGTGCCAACAACCGGATTATTCGCCCGAGTGCGGATTATATTGGTGAAGAGCAGCGTCCAGTGCCGCCGATTGCTGAGCGTTAATTGGGTGGTTTTTGATTGAGGCTGCTGATTTTG
>CAZMLX010000005.1:26736-27134 GCA_964567275.1 uncultured Thiopseudomonas sp.
GCTTGGAGTGGTTGTGTTGGCGGCAGGTGTTACGTAAAGACGCCGTGAATACATCCCTGTAGGCTCCGGTCGCCATCCATGGCGACCAAGGCTTTACTCCACACCTGCCGCCAACACGACGAAGTCCGTGCAGGGTGCAGCCTCAATCTTGTGGGAAGAGTAGGGCGGGCGTTGCCCGCCTGAATTCCTTGCAGGAATTCTTTGTGTGACATTTGTGTGGATGTCAGACAAAGCGTTTTTGAGTAGAGCATGTTTACCCCGTCATCCTGCGCGCAGCGTAGCGGAGTTGCAGGATCCAGTTATTGCGCTGTGGATTCCGCGACTGCATGCGGAATGACAATGAACAGGCGTATTGCACAAGGTTTGTGGCATGGGGTGGCAAGTGGAGCAAAGCCTGT
>CAZMLX010000005.1:27144-29622 GCA_964567275.1 uncultured Thiopseudomonas sp.
CTCCTGCAAAAACTGTATTTCCGCCATCCGTGGCGGTCAGATGGCGGCACGGAGCCTACAAGGACGTATTCACGGTGTCTTTGCGTAATTTGCCACCCCACGCCTGACACGAAAATCGAACCACCCCGCTGGAAAAGAAAACCATGACTATAAATACCCAATACCGTAAAAACCTGCCCGGCAGTGCGCTGGATTTTTTTGATACCCGCGAGGCGGTCAACGCCATCGAGCCGGGTGCTTATGAGAAGCTGCCTTACACCTCGCGCATTCTGGCCGAGCAGCTGGTGCGCCGCTGCGAGCCTGCCGTGCTGACTGACTCGCTCAAGCAGCTGATCGAGCGTCGCCGTGATCTGGACTTCCCCTGGTATCCCGCCCGTGTCGTGACCCACGATATTCTGGGTCTGACCGCACTGGTGGATCTGGCTGGCCTGCGTGATGCGATTGCTGCCGAGGGCGGTGATCCGTCCAAGGTTAACCCTGTGGTGCAAACCCAGTTGATTGTTGACCACTCGCTGGCGGTGGAGTGCGGCGGTTTTGATCCGGATGCGTTCCAGAAAAACCGTGACATTGAAGAGCGCCGTAACGAAGACCGTTTCCACTTTATCAACTGGACCAAAACCGCCTTCGACAACGTAGACGTGATTCCGGCTGGTAACGGCATCATGCACCAGATCAACCTGGAGAAGATGTCGCCGGTGGTGCAGGTGCGTGAAGGCGTGGCCTTCCCCGATACCTGTGTCGGTACCGACAGCCACACGCCGCACGTGGATGCGCTGGGCGTGATTTCCGTGGGTGTCGGCGGCCTGGAAGCTGAGACCGTAATGCTCGGCCATCCATCCATGATGCGCCTGCCGGATATTGTTGGTGTGGAGCTGACCGGCAAACGCCAGCCCGGTATTACCGCAACCGACATCGTGCTGGCACTGACCGAGTTCCTGCGTAAAGAGCGTGTGGTGGGTGCTTATGTCGAGTTCTTTGGCGAGGGGGCCGACAGCCTGTCGATTGGCGACCGTGCCACCATTTCCAATATGACTCCTGAATATGGCGCCACTGCAGCCATGTTCTACATCGACCAGCAAACCGTCGATTACCTGAAACTGACTGGCCGTGATCCGAAACAGGTTGAACTGGTTGAGCAGTTTGCCAAGCATACCGGCCTGTGGGCTGACAGCCTGAAAACCGCCGAGTACGAGCGTGTGCTGCGCTTTGACCTGTCCACCGTTGGCCGCAACATTGCCGGTCCGTCCAACCCGCACGCCCGTGTGTCCACCAGTGATCTGGCGGCCAAGGGCATTGCCGGCAATCTGGATGCAGCCCGCGCCCAGGAAGCCGAAGGCCTGATGCCGGATGGCGCAGTGATTATTGCCGCCATCACTTCCTGTACCAATACTTCCAACCCGCGCAACGTGGTCGCTGCCGGTTTGCTGGCCAAGAAGGCCAATGAGCTGGGTCTGACCCGCAAGCCCTGGGTCAAATCGTCTTTTGCGCCCGGCTCCAAAGTGGCCGAGCTGTATCTGCAAGAAGCCAATCTGCTGGGCGATATGGAAAAGCTGGGCTTTGGCATTGTCGGTTTTGCCTGTACTACCTGTAACGGCATGAGCGGTGCACTGGACCCCGTTATCCAGCAGGAAATCATCGACCGCGACCTGTACGCCACTGCGGTGCTGTCCGGTAACCGTAACTTTGACGGCCGTATTCACCCCTACGCCAAGCAGGCGTTCCTGGCCTCGCCACCGCTGGTGGTGGCCTATGCCATTGCTGGCACCATCCGCTTCGATATCGAGCAGGATGTGCTGGGCGTGGTGGATGGCAAGGAAATCCGCCTGAAAGACATCTGGCCAAGCGACGAGGAAATCGACGCCATTGTCGCCAAGTACGTCAAGCCGGAGCAGTTCAACCAGATTTACATTCCAATGTTCGACATGGAAGCCGCCGAGCGTGCACCAAGCCCGCTGTACGACTGGCGTCCGATGAGCACCTATGTGCGTCGCCCGCCTTACTGGGAAGGCGCCCTGGCTGCACCACGTACCATGAAGGGCATGCGTCCTCTGGCGCTGCTGCCCGACAATATCACCACCGACCACCTGTCGCCGTCCAATGCGATCATGATGAATTCGGCGGCTGGTGAATACCTGCACAAAATGGGCCTGCCGGAAGAGGACTTCAACTCTTACGCCACCCACCGTGGCGACCACCTGACTGCCCAGCGTGCCACCCTGGCCAACCCGAAACTGCTCAACGAAATGGTGCGCAACGAAGATGGCAGCGTGAAGCAGGGCTCACTGGCCCGCGTCGAGCCGGAAGGTAAAGTGATGCGCATGTGGGAAGCCATCGAAACCTACATGAACCGCAAACAGCCGCTGATTATCGTGGCTGGTGCCGATTACGGCCAAGGCTCATCCCGTGACTGGGCGGCCAAGGGCGTGCGTCTGGCCGGTGTGGAAGTGATTGTGGCCGAAGGCTTTGAGCGCATCCACC
>CAZMLX010000006.1:0-13371 GCA_964567275.1 uncultured Thiopseudomonas sp.
CCACCACGTTTTCGAGTGGAACCTTGACGTTGTCAAAGTAAATGTCGGCTGTTAGCTGACCATGGTTGCCCAGTTTGCGGTCGGGCTCGCCAACCTTGACTCCGGGCCAGTCCAGTTCAATGACCAGTTCGGTCATGCGTTCTCCGTCAACGCAGAGCAGGACTACAAAGTCGGCCACAGGCGCATTGCTAATGAAACGTTTGCGACCATTGACGATATAACCATCGTTAGTGCGGGTGGCTATGGTCCGCATGGCGCTGGTGCTGAGATCGGTGCTGGCATCGGGCTCTGTGGTGGCGAAGCTGCCAATTTTATCGCCGCTCAGCAGGGGCGCCAGATAGCGCTGGCGGATCAGTTCCGAACCCCGGGTCAAGGCATTGCCAGCCAGAATGCAATGCACATCCACAATGGCGGCGACCGAGTTTGAATGGTAGGCCAGCTCTTCAATCATGATGGCCGTGGCTGTGGCCGGGTATTGCAGGCCGTGACCACCAACATCGGCGGCAAAGGGAATACGAAACAGGCCCGCTGCGGCCATGGCGCTGAACAACTGGCGGGGAAACGCTGCGACCGACTCTTCGGTGTGGCCGATGGCATGGGCCTGAGGGGCAACATGTTCATCAGCGAAGCGGCGGACCTGCTGGCGTATATCGAGCAGTTCCCGGGGTGTATCCAGATCATGGTAGAGCTGATCCTGGTAGCGATTGGGCAAAATGACGGACTTTTGCATGGCAAGCTCCTCGGTAACGGATAATGTTGGCTCCGATAATAGGAAGCTCTTTGTTTGACAGTAATAGGCTAAAACGACATTGTTTATGCGGATTTCGCCATTCTGTTTTGTAGGGAGTCATGACATGCCCCGTGTGGCCATTCTCGGTTTTGATGCTGTCCATGCCTCGGTGCTGGGCGGTGTTGCCGACATGCTGCAAGTTGCCAATGCCCATATGTTGAGACAGGGCATCCCGGCCAGCGAGTTTTTTGAGTGGGATTTTCTGTCTGCACAGCAGCATCGGGTGCGAGCCAGTAACGGCCTTGAACTGGGCACCCGGCCTCTGGCAGAGCAGCGGGGACGCTATGATCTGGTCTTTATTCCCAGCCTGCATTATCAGGGGTGGCGTTCGTTTCAACGTTTTCTGAGCGCACAGCACAGCGTCCAGGCCTGGCTGATTGAACAATGGGAGCAGGGAGCCTGGCTGTGTGCCAATTGCACAGCAACCTTTCTGCTTGCAGAAACCGGCTTGCTGGATAACCGCATGGCCACCACTACCTGGTGGCTGGAGCATCATTTTCGGCAACGCTTTCCGCTGGTTGACCTGCAGATGCGGCCCATGATTACCGAGTCGGAACGTTTGGTATGCGGCGGTGCACATGCGTCTTTTTTAATGCAGACGGTACATGTGCTGAAGCAGTTCGCCGGCCAGGCGATTGCCATGCAATGCGCCCACAGCATGCTGATTGATTTGACACAAACCACACAAACGCCGTTGCAACCCCTGGTTGCAGACAGGAGTCACAATGATCCGCTGGTTCAGCGGGCCCAGCGATGGTTGCAGGAGCGTTTGGCCGAGCCGGTACGGATGACGGAGCTTGCGCAATATCTGGCGGTAAGCGAGAGAACCCTGATTCGCCGGTTCAATGCCGTGCTGCAACAGCCTCCTTTGACGTATTTGCAGAATCTGCGTATCGATACGGCCCGTTCCCTGCTGGAAGCGGGAGACTTGAGCATAGAGCAAATAGCGCTGCATGCCGGATACAGTGATATCAGTTCGTTCTCGCGCCTGTTTCGCAAGCGTATCGGTTTCACGCCGGCAGCGTACCGGGCGCGGTTTCGTTAGCACCCTGTTAGGTGCATCAATTTACTCAATGTTTTGAATCTGCTCTCTCATCTGCTCGATTAACACCTTGATATTCACCGACGCCTGGGTGGTGCGCACGTCAATTGCCTTGGAGCCCAGGGTGTTGGCTTCGCGGTTGAGTTCCTGCATCAAAAAGTCCAGCCGGCGGCCAATGGCGTCGCCGTTGTTCAGTACCCGGCGTACTTCGCGCAGGTGGGTGTGCAGGCGGTCGAGTTCTTCGGCCACGTCGCTGCGCTGGGCCAGTATGACCAGCTCCTGTTCCAGCCGTTGCGGGTCGATGTCGAGGGCGATTTCCTGGCAGCGGGCCAGAATTTTCTGGCGCTGTGCATCAAGCATGCCGGGGATGGCAGCGGCGAGGGTGCGGGTTTCCTGCTCGATGCCGTCCAGTCGTTCTTCAATCAGGCGGGCCAGTTCGGCACCTTCCCGGGCACGGTTGTCTTTTAGCTGGGCCAGTGCCTGCCCGAACAGTTGCAGGGCATCGGCCTGCAGTTGCTGGCTGTCAGTTTCGGGACGACTGAGCACGCCCGGCAGTTGCAGCACGTCCAGCGGATTGAGGGCGGCCGGCTGGCTGATCAGGCCGGCGATCTGTTCGGCGGCGGCAATCACCTGCCGGGCCCGCTCCAGGTCGAGGCCGCTGGTAGCATCGGTGTCGGCTTCGACCAGCCGCAGGCTGCATTCCACCTTGCCCCGTGACAGGCCCTTGCGCAGCAGTTCACGCACCGGGTTTTCGAGGGCCCGCAGGCTGTCGGGCAGGCGCAGGTGCGGTTCCAGATAGCGGTGGTTGACCGAGCGGATTTCCCAGGTCAGGGTGCCGTAGGGGCCGTTGTGTTCCTGGCGGGCAAAGGCGGTCATGCTGTGGGTCATGCGGGGCTCCGGTGCTATGGATAGGGGCGGGCCAGTGTAACCAAAATCCGTCTGGCTTGCCGCACGGCGTTGCTGTGCCGAATGCTCTATACTGTCGCCCATTCTTGGAAAACAGAGGACAGCAACATGACCCGTCCCAGTGGACGTGCAGCCGATCAGCTGCGTGAAGTAAAAATTACCCGCAACTTCACTTGCCATGCCGAAGGCTCGGTGCTGGTGGAGTTTGGCCAGACCAAAGTGATTTGCACCGTTAGTGTGGAAAGTGGTGTGCCCCGCTTTTTGCGTGGCCAGAATCAGGGCTGGCTGACTGCCGAATACGGCATGCTGCCCCGTGCCACCGGCGAGCGCACCCGCCGCGAGGCCACCAGCGGCAAACAGGGCGGACGCACGCTGGAAATTCAGCGGTTGATTGGCCGTTCACTGCGGGCAGCGGTGGATCTGGCGGCACTGGGCGAATACACCCTGACCGTGGATTGCGACGTCATCCAGGCCGATGGCGGCACCCGTACTGCGTCCATTACCGGCGCCATGGTGGCGGTGGAGGATGCGCTCAAGGTCATGCAGGAGCGTGGCCAGCTGAAAGCGGACAAGCCGTTGCCGATCAAGCAGCGGGTAGCGGCGGTATCGGTGGGTGTTTATCAGGGCGAGCCGGTACTGGACCTGGATTACCCGGAGGACTCCAGCGCCGAGACCGACCTCAACGTGGTGATGACCGATGCGGGTGGCTTTATTGAGGTGCAGGGTACTGCAGAAGGTGCGCCTTTCAATGCACAGGAGTTCAACGCCATGCTGGCGCTGGCGGAACAGGGCATGCAGGAGTTGTTTGCCCTGCAGCGGGTTGCGCTGGAAGGCTGAGGCTGAGAGAGCCGCCGTCATTCTGCGTTTTGCGTAGCAAAATCGCAGAATCCATGGGCGGGTATGGATGGGCCGGTGGTTGTGGCTTATGGATGCTGCGACTTCGCGCAGCATGACGGTGGGCCGGCGGTGGGGCGGCGTATGGGGCATAAACCTGGCCAACTCCCCCGTCATTGCGTGCAGCATGACGGTGGGGACGGGTTCAGGCTAGAAGCTTAGCGTCCAGTCGTAATCCACCTGCAGCGGGGCGTGCTCGGAAAAGCGGGGTTGCCGGAACAGGCGGGCATTGCGCACGGTGCGCTTGAGGCCGGGGGTCAGCAGCTGGTAGTCAAAACGCCAGCCCAGGTTGAGCATTTCGGCTTGCTCGCTATCGGGCCACCAGCTGAACTGTTCGCCTTCGCGGCTAACTTCACGCAGGGCGTCGATGTATCCCATGCCCCGGATGACTTCGTCCAGCCAGGCCCGCTCCGCTGGCAAAAAACCGACATGTTGCTGGCAGTCACGCCAGTAGCGCACATCAAACTTCTGGTGGGCAATGTAGGCGGAGGTACAGTAAATATAGTCGCGGCGCTTGCGTCTTTGCTTGTCCAGATAGCGGCCGAGCTCTTCCATGAACTTGTATTTCTCGTTCAGGGCCTGATCGTCGGGGCGGCCGTTGGGGAACAGCAGGCTGGCAATGCTGATTTTGTCAAAGTCGGCCTGGATATAGCGGCCGTAACGGTCGGCGCTTTCAAAACCGAGGGTGGTCATGATCGCCTTGGGCTGGACCCTGGTATAGAGGGCAACGCCGCCTTCTTCCGGATTGGCGGCATCGGCAGCAAAGGCCTGGTAACCGTCGAGCTGCAGGCCGGGGTCGTCAATGCCGCCATCTGGCAGGCGGGTATCCTGCAGACAGATGACGTCGGCGTCCTGGGCCGGCAGCCAGTCAAACAGGCCGCAGGCCACGGCGTTGTGTAATCCGTTAACATTGATACTTAAAATGCGCATGACAGCTTCCGAAATGAAAACAGGGTGTATGATACCCAAGCTGTATGGACTTGGGGAGCACTTGTATGTATGTGCTGTCGTGCAGTGGCGAATATTTAACCATGAAAGTAACCGGTAGCCCCGGTTGGAGCGAGCACGGGAGGGTGCATGCAGGACTATCAGAAAGAATTTATCCGGTTTGCGATTGCCCGCGGTGTACTGCGTTTTGGCGAGTTTCAGCTCAAGTCCGGGCGCACCAGCCCCTATTTTTTTAATGCCGGCCTGTTCAATAGCGGCAGCGCACTGGCCGAACTGGGCCGCTTTTATGCGCAGGCGCTGGTGGACAGCGGTGTGACCTATGACGTGTTGTTTGGCCCGGCTTACAAGGGCATCCCGTTGGCGACAGCCACCGCTACCGCTTTGGCCCGTGACCATCAGCAGGATGTGCCCTGGTGCTTTAACCGCAAGGAAGCCAAAGACCATGGTGAAGGCGGGGTGCTGGTGGGGGCGCCGCTGGATGGCCGGGTGATGATTGTGGATGACGTGATTACTGCCGGTACCGCAATTCGTGAAGTGATGCAGATTATCGAGCGTGAACAGGCACAGGCGGCCGGGGTGCTGATCGCCCTCAACCGGCAGGAAAAAGGCCAGGGCGAACTGTCGGCGATTCAGGAAGTCGAGCGTGATTTCGGCATGCCGGTGATCAGCATTGTATCGCTTGAACAGATTCTGGAGTTCCTGGCCGGAGATGCGGCACTTAAAAGCCACCTGCCTGCGGTTGAGGCGTACCGGGATACTTACGGTATTGCCTGATTGCGGGCACAGGCAGATTGAATACCGCCGGTGCAGGCAGTACTCTGTATTGGCGGCTTCATTTTGGAGAACCTCGATGTTTCCTGCTCTGGCAAGGCTACTGCCTGTATTTTTACTGCCCTGCGCAATGACGCTGCAGGCGTATGAAATGTATCGTTATGTTGATCGTAACGGGATTACTGTCATTTCCCGCCAGGGAGTACCGGCGGACGTGATTGGCAATGGTTATGAAGTGCTTAACGAGCAGGGCCGGGTGGTGCGTGTGGTGCCCCGGGCCCTGACCGCCGAGGAGCACCGCCTGCAGGCCGAACAGCAACGTCAGGCCGAGCAGGATCGCCAGTTGATGCGGCTGTACAGCCAGGTTGAGGATGTTGACCGTGCCGCTGCCCGGAAACAGACGGAGCTGGACGCAACCATCAGTCTGGTACGCCGCAATATGGGCGAGTTGCAGCAAGATCGTTCCGACTTGCTGAATCAGGCCGCCAACCATGAGCGGGGCGGCCGCACGGTGCCTGAGGCGCTCAAGCAGCAAATTGCCGCACTGGATGCGCAAGAGCAGAAATACTTGCAGGAAATTGCCGGTTACCAGGGGCTCAAGGGTGAGTTTGCCAAGTCATTTGCCCAGGACCGGGCACGGGTGGTTGAGCTGTTGCAGGACAGAAATAGCACGAAAAATTGAGCCGCTGCCAAAAATAAAGTACCCTCCTTTGTCCTTTTTTTGAAAAGGCGTCTTTCTGGCCGGAACATTTCCGGGCTTTGTGGGAACCCAGGTGTCCCATGTGAATGGTCGTCAGACAGCTTGCTGTCCGGGCCGCTTTTGATTACCTCAGGTAATTGTCTTTCCCTGCGGGGATGCCCATTGGGCAGGTCTTCTCGTATTGCCGTTTGCCGGCGCTTTGGCCTGCCATGGATACGGAGAGTACCCATGACTCAATTGATAAAAACAAGAGCCTCGGATGAGGCCTACACCAAAAATATCCGATTTGAGGTGTATACCGAGCGGCAGCTGGACAAGATTGCGCCGCTGCAGCAGCTGACTGAAGAGCAGCGTTTCGAGATGCGGGTGGTGGCCAATGTGTTGCCGTTTCGTGTCAACCAGTACGTCATTGACGAGCTGATCGACTGGAACAACATTCCGGCTGATCCGGTGTTTCAACTGACCTTTCCCCAGCGCGGCATGCTTGATCCGCAGGATTATGAACGCATGGCCGAGGCGCTGCGGCGTGATGCCGGACGTAGCGAAATTCAGGCGATAGCCGGTGAAATCCGGGAAAAACTCAACCCGCATCCGGCCGGGCAGCAAGAAATGAATGTGCCCATGCTGGAGGGTGAGCCCTTGCCCGGCATGCAACACAAGTACCGGGAAACGGTATTGTTCTTTCCCAGCCAGGGGCAGGTTTGCCACAGTTACTGCACCTTCTGTTTTCGCTGGGCCCAGTTTATTGGCGATAAAGATCTCAAGTTTGCCAGTAACGAAGCGGGCAGCCTGCACCGGTATCTGGCGGCCCACAAGGATGTTACTGACCTGCTGGTGACTGGCGGCGACCCGATGGTGATGAAAACCCGTCACCTGAAAGAGTATCTGGAAGGCATCATGCGCCCTGAACTGGACCATGTGCAGACTATCCGCATTGGCACCAAGTCGCTGACTTTCTGGCCGCAACGTTTTGTAACCGACCCTGATGCCGATGATTTGCTCGACTTGCTGGCCCGGCTGGTGCGGGGCGGCAAGCATGTGGCGCTGATGGCGCATTTCAATCACTGGCGTGAAATGGAAACACCGATTGCCCGCGAGGCGATCCGGCGGATTCAGGCGACGGGTGCCATCATCCGTGCCCAGGCGCCGGTGGTGCAGCATATCAATGATGATCCGGCGGTGTGGGTGAGAATGTGGCGCACCCAGGTTGGGCTGGGGATTGTGCCTTACTACATGTTTGTCGAGCGGGATACCGGCGCCAAGCGTTACTTTGAAGTGCCGCTGGAGCGCACCTACCAGATTTACCGGGATGCCATTCAGCAGGTGTCAGGGCTGGCCCGTACTGCCCGCGGTCCGTCGATGAGTGCCGGTCCCGGCAAGGTGGAAATTCAGGGTATTGATGTGGTCAACGGCGAGAAGGTATTTATCCTGCGTTTCATCCAGGGTCGCAACCCTGACTGGGTACAGCGCATTTTCTTTGCCAAATATGACCCGCAGGCCACCTGGTTTGATGATCTGGTGCCGGCTTTTGGTGAAGAAAAATTCTTCTTTAGCGATGAGTACGAAGCCATGCTCGGCAGCGCCGAGGCTGCCTGAGTGCTTGCGGCGGCAGCTGGACTGTCGCCGTTTTCCTATTTCTTGTGGGCACCCTTGGGCAGTTGCACGGTGATGCTTTCCGAGTAGATGTCGTGCCAGGTGCCCCGGCTTTTGCTCCACAGCTGCCACCAGAAGCCCAGCCCCAGTGCCAGCCATGAAAAAATGGCAATGACAAAGCGCAGCAATGCCTGCATCAGGCTGATGCGGGTGCCGTTGGTGTTCTGGACCCGGATGTTCCAGGCCTGCATGCCCAGGGTCTGGCCGGTGTGGGTCCAGAACTTGGCAAAAAAGGCAAAACTGCACAGCAGCAACAGGCTGGCCAGCAGTGGATCCTGGTCGAGGGCGCCGGCTTCGGCCAGGCGTTTGAGCTCGTCGCCACCGTGAATCAGGCGCAGCAACCCTTGCTGGTAAATCCAGGTAACAACCATGATCAGTGCCATGACCAGCATGAAGTCGTAAAACATGGCGGCAAGGCGACGGAAAATACCGGCCCGGGGGAAGTTTCCCGCAGGCTCTAGCAGGGGGCTGGACATAAGGGCTCCTTGGATGAAAGCATCCGGATTCTAGCGGCTTGCCACTGTTTTGTCCTGTGGGCGGGCATAAAAAAGCCCCTGCGGACAGGGGCTTTCAGGACGTTGCGGTCAGGCAATGACCTGAACTTTGTCGGCCTGCATGCCTTTTTGGCCTTCTACCGCTTCGAACGAAACGCTCTGGCCTTCTTTCAGGGTGCGAAAACCAGTGCCCTCAATGGCACGGAAGTGGACAAAAAGGTCGGCACCGTTTTCCTGGCTGATAAAGCCGAAGCCTTTTTCATCGTTGAACCATTTGACGGTACCGGTCTGACGTGTAGACATGGGGTATTTCCTGTACAGAAAGTTATTGTTATGTGCTGTGTCCGGGCTCTTGGTGGCCGGTGATGCAGCCATCGCACTTTAGGAAAATACGGGCCCAAAACGCAAGCGGTCGCCCCTGCGACCAAAGGAGGGCAGGGGCGGTGCCGGTTTTATTTGTCGCTGGCAATCATGTCGGCGATTTTGGCTTTCCACACTTGCGGGCCGGTGATGTGTACCGACTCGCCGTTGGTATCGACCGCTACGGTGACTGGCATGTCTTTCACATCGAACTCGTAGATGGCTTCCATGCCCAGGTCGGCAAAGGCCACGGTACGGGACTGTTTGATCGCCTGGGCGACCAGATAGGCAGCGCCGCCTACGGCCATCAGGTATACCGCCTTGTTGTCCTTGATGGCCTCGATGGCAATCGGACCACGCTCGGACTTGCCGATCATGCCCAGCAGACCGGTTTGCTCCAGCACCTGACGGGTGAACTTGTCCATGCGGGTGGCGGTGGTCGGGCCAGCAGGACCAACCACTTCATCACCCACCGGATCGACCGGGCCAACGTAGTAGATAAAGCGGCCTTTCAGGTCCACCGGCAGCTCTTCACCGTTGTTGAGCATGTCGGTCATGCGCTTGTGCGCGGCATCGCGGCCGGTCAGCATCTTGCCGTTGAGCAGCAGGGTTTCGCCCGGCTTCCAGCTCTGTACTTCTTCCGGGGTGATGGTATCCAGGTTGACCCGGCGCGCCGACGGGCCGGCTTCCCAGACGATATCCGGGTAGGCATCCAGATTGGGCTGGTCCAGCACGGCCGGGCCGGAGCCGTCCAGTACAAAGTGGGCGTGACGGGTGGCGGCACAGTTGGGAATGATGCACACCGGCAGGGAGGCGGCGTGGGTCGGGTAGTCCTTGATCTTGATGTCCAGCACGGTGGTCAGGCCGCCCAGGCCCTGGGCGCCGATACCCAGCTGGTTGACCTTTTCAAAGATTTCCAGACGCAGTTCTTCGACACGGTTCTGTGGGCCACGGGCCTGCAGTTCGTGGATATCGATCGGATCCATCAGCGATTCTTTGGCCAGCACTGCGGCCTTTTCGGCAGTACCGCCAATGCCGATGCCGAGCATGCCGGGCGGGCACCAGCCGGCACCCATCTTGGGCACTACGCTCAGTACCCAGTCGACAATGGAGTCGGACGGGTTAAGCATGGCCATCATGGTTTTGTTTTCGGAGCCGCCGCCCTTGGCTGCCAGTTCGATTTCGACGGTGTCACCGGGCACGATACTGTAGTGGATGACCGCCGGGGTGTTGTCCTTGGTGTTCTTGCGTGCACCGGCCGGGTCGGCCAGTACCGAGGCGCGCAGCTTGTTGTCCGGGTGGTTGTAGGCGCGGCGCACGCCTTCGTTGATCATGTCGTCCAGACTCAGGTCGCCTTGCCACTGCACATTCATGCCCACGCGGCAGAAAATGGTGACAATACCGGTGTCCTGGCACAGCGGACGGTGGCCGGTGGCGCTCATGCGCGAGTTGATCAGGATTTGCGCCATGGCATCCCTGGCGGCGGGGGACTGTTCCCGCTCGTAGGCTTCGTGCATGGCCTGGATGAAATCCAGCGGGTGGTAGTAAGAAATGTATTGCAGGGCGTCAGCGACGCTTTGAATCACGTCGTCTTGCTTGATTACAGCCATGAAGTGCTCCTCGGCTCAGGACAGGATGGCCCCGGTTGGCCGGGGCGGGCCATTGCGGACGTTCTCAAACCCGGGGGTAGGGCGTCCGTTATATGAATCAAATTTGCGGGCTGTAGTGTAGCTGAAAAAGCACTACGTATGGAGTACTACACAGGAATGAATGTTTTTTTGGGCGGCAGCCGTCTTGCCGGTTTTGGCTGCATGGCAGGCCGGGCCCTGCCGGTGTAGTATGCCGGTCTGGCAGTAGTGCAGCCGGGCGATAGCCGGGTCGCCCCATCGAAATTGAGGCAGTCATGACACAACATATTCACATTCTGGGCATTTGCGGCACCTTTATGGGCTCGCTGGCCATTCTGGCCCGTCAGCTGGGCTATCGGGTTACCGGCTCGGACGCCAATGTTTACCCGCCCATGAGCACCCAGCTGGAGCAGCAGGGTATCGAGCTGATGCAGGGTTATCTGCCGGAGCACCTGCAACCGCAGCCGGACCTGGTGGTCATCGGCAATGCCCTGTCGCGGGGCAATCCGGCGGTGGAATATGTACTGGACCGGGGGCTGCCCTATGTGTCCGGCCCGCAGTGGCTGGCTGATCATGTATTGCAGGGCAAGTGGGTGCTGGCGGTGTCCGGCACTCACGGCAAAACCACCACCACCAGCATGCTGGCCTGGATTCTGGAGCAGGCCGGCATGCAGCCGGGTTTCCTGATTGGTGGGGTACCGCAAAACTTTGGCGTGTCGGCCCGTATCGGCGGCAGCGATTTTTTTGTGGTCGAGGCGGATGAGTACGACAGTGCCTTTTTTGACAAGCGCTCCAAGTTTGTCCATTACCGGCCACGCACGCTGGTGATGAACAATCTGGAGTTTGATCACGCCGACATCTTCCCGGATCTGGCCGCCATACAGACCCAGTTTCATCATTTGCTGCGCACAGTGCCCGGCACCGGCCAGGTGATTTATCCGGCGGCTGACAGTGCCTTGCAGCAGGTGATTGAACGGGGCTGCTGGACGCCGCAGCAAACCACCGGCGAGGGCGGCCAGTGGCAGGTTCGTTTGCATCAGGCCGATGGCAGCGACTTTGACGTGTTGCTGGACGGTGAGCTACAGGGCAGGGTGCAGTGGCGCCTGACCGGTGACCACAACGTGGCCAACGCACTGGCAGCCATTGCTGCTGCCCGCCATGTGGGCGTGTTGCCGGCACAGGCGGTGGAGGCGCTGGCGCAGTTTCAAAGCGTCAAACGGCGCATGGAGTTGCTCACCGACACTGCAGGTGTACGCCTGTACGACGACTTTGCCCACCACCCCACCGCCATTGCCAGCACGCTGGAAGGGTTGCGCCATCAGGTCGGCGACGAGCAAATCATTGCCGTGATTGAGCCCCGTTCCAACTCGATGAAGCTGGGCGCGCACCGTGAAGGGCTGGCGCCTTCGACCGCCGCTGCCGACCAGGTGATCTGGTTTGCGCCGGACACGCTGGGCTGGGACCTGGCAGCAGCGGTCAGCGATGCGCCGGTGCCGACCCGGGTGCTTAACTCGGTACAAGCCATTATCGAAGCGGTGCAACGTCTGCAAAAGCCGGGCAGTCATATCGTGCTGATGAGCAATGGCGGCTTTGCCGGCTTGCCGCAGCAACTCAAGCAGTTGCTGGAGGCCTGACATGAGTGGCCCGCAACGCATTACTCTGGCGATGACCGGTGCCTCTGGTGCGCTCTACGGCCTGCGCCTGCTGGACTGCCTGGTGCAGGAAGAACGAGAGGTGCATTTTCTGATCTCCAAAGCGGCATTGTTGGTGGCCGCTACCGAGACCGATGTACAGCTGCCGCCGAAGCCACAGGCGATGCAGCATTTTTTGAATGAATACACCGGTGCCGTGGATGGCCAGATCCATGTGCACGGGCTGGAAGACTGGATGGCGCCGGTTGCCTCGGGCTCCGGTGCGCCTTCGGCAATGGTGGTGGTGCCCTGTTCAATGGGTACGCTATCGGCGATTGCCACCGGTGCCAGCAACAACCTCATCGAGCGTGCAGCCGATGTGGCGCTGAAGGAACGCCGCCAGCTGATTCTGGTGCCGCGCGAAGCGCCCTTTTCCAGTATTCATCTGGAGAACATGCTCAAACTCAGCCAGAACGGGGCCGTTATCCTGCCGGCTTCGCCGGGGTTTTATCACCAGCCGCAGTCGGTGGATGATCTGGTGGATTTTGTGGTGGCGCGGATTCTTAATCTGCTGCAGATTCCACAGGATATGTTGCCGAGGTGGGGGGAGAGGTAGGTTTTTTATGCTTTCGGGGCTGGTTTTGGCTTGGTGAAGGCGGCGGTGTGGGGCAGGTATGGCAGGGTCGCTGCAAGTACGTCCCTGTAAGCTCCATGTCCGCCATCCATGGCGGACAAGGCCCTGCCATACCCGCCCCATACCGCCGCTACCCACTCCGGGTTGTCTACCCTTGCGCACGGTTTGGGGTGGGATGGCCCAGCTGCGCTGGGCTGCTGTCGCCGTGTTCAAGCAAAGACTGTGAGCGTTACTTTGTAGAATCCTGGACAAACACCGTGTCATTCTCGCGCGTGGCGAAGCGGAGTCGCAGAATCCAGAGGGTTGTTGTTTTTTGTGTTGGTGTTGAGCCTCTTGCGAGTTTGCTTTTAATCTTGCCGACCACTCGGTGTGGGTGGCGGCAGTGGGGTGCCTGTGCTCCACTGCTGCTTGCGGCCAGCCATCCGGCAAGACAATCCAATCCAGCCAGCAAAAACATCCTGCCCTGTGCATGCCCCGCTGCTTCCAGTATAATGCCCGACTTAATTTAGCAACCACGCTACCGGAAAACAGGATGCCCATGATTTTCGGGCGTGGTTTATTGTTTGGGCTGTAACACAGGCAGCCAACCCGCAAGAGGCATAGCAGATGAGCGCACTGGTCGGCGTCATCATGGGGTCCAAATCAGACTGGTCCACCATGAGCCACACCGTAGAAACCCTTGAAGCCCTTGGCATTCCCCATGAAGTGCAGGTGGTTTCTGCCCACCGTACGCCGGACCTGCTGTTTTCCTATGCCGAACAGGCCCATGGGCGGGGCATCCGGGTGATTGTCGCCGGTGCTGGCGGCGCTGCCCATTTGCCGGGCATGTGTGCTTCCAAAACCCACTTGCCGGTGTTGGGTGTGCCGGTGCAGTCGTCCATGCTGTCCGGCGTGGATTCGCTGCTGTCCATCGTGCAGAT
>CAZMLX010000006.1:13381-28587 GCA_964567275.1 uncultured Thiopseudomonas sp.
GATGCCGGCCGGTGTGCCGGTGGGTACGCTGTCGATTGGCCGTGCCGGCGCAGTGAACGCTGCGCTGCTGGCGGCCAGCATGCTGTCTGCGGATAACGAAACCATTCGTACTGCACTGCTCAATTACCGCAAACAGCAAACGCAAAACGTCCTGGACAATCCCGATCCGCGCGAGGCCTGAATGATGAAAGTCGGTGTGATTGGTGGCGGCCAGCTGGGCCGCATGCTGGCGCTGGCCGGTACACCGCTGGGCATGGAGTTCAGTTTTCTTGATCCGGCTGTGGATGCCTGTGCGGCACCGGTTGGCAATCACCTGTGCGCCGCCTATGACGCCAAAGCCGAGCTGGAGCAACTGGCGCAAAGCATGGATGTGGTCACGTTCGAGTTTGAAAACGTGCCTTCCGAGGCGGTGGCCTATCTGGCGCAGCATGTGCCGGTGTTCCCCAATGCCGAGTCGCTGCGTATCGCCCGTGACCGCCTCAACGAAAAGTCCATGTTCCGCAAGTTGGACATTCCGGTCACGGGTTTTGCCAATGTTGAATCGCAGCAGCAGCTGGATGAGGCTGTGGCAGCCATGGGCTTGCCCGCCATTTTAAAGACTCGCACCCTGGGTTATGACGGCAAGGGCCAAAAAGTACTGCGTACCGCCGCCGATGTGACGGGTGCCCATGCCGAACTGGGCGGCGTGCCCTGCCTGCTGGAAGCCTTTGTCAGTTTTAGCGGTGAAGTGTCGGTAATTGCCGTGCGTGGCCGTAACGGCGAAATTGCCTGCTATCCGCTGGCGCACAATACCCACCGTGATGGCATCCTCGAGCTGTCGGTGGCCAGCGATAATCATCCCCGGCAAGCGCTGGCCGAAGATTACGCCCGCCGTGTGCTGGAGCAACTGGACTATGTGGGTGCGCTGGGCTTCGAGTTTTTCGAGGTGGATGGTGGCCTGATGGCCAACGAAATTGCGCCACGGGTGCACAACTCCGGTCACTGGACCATTGAAGGCGCCGAATGCAGCCAGTTTGAAAATCACCTGCGTGCCATCGCCGGTCTGCCGCTGGGCAGTACTGCCAGGGTTGGCCACAGCGCCATGGTCAACTGCATTGGCCGCATGCCGACCAATGAACAGGTGCTGGCGCTGGCTGATGCCCATGTGCACAATTATGGCAAGGCTGAAAAGCCGGGCCGCAAGGTGGGACACGTCACATTGCGCAGCAGCGCTCCGCAGCAGCTGCAGCATGCGATAGACAGGACCCGGTCGCTGTTGTCATCCCTTTGAGTGGATAGAGCCTGATTACCTGAGGTTTTACTTGCCCGATAGGTAGATGATGCTGAAAAAAATCAACGTTTCCCAGGCCATTCTGGGTATGTATGTACAGGAGCTCTGTGGTTCCTGGATGGATCATCCGTTCTGGAAGAGTGGTTTTGTGCTCAAGGATCCCAAGGATCTGGCACGACTGCAGGCCAGCTCGGTAACCGAACTCTGGATTGATACCAGCAAGGGGCTGGATTGCCTTGAGGGCGAAACCCGGGAAGAGGCGCAAGTACGTACCGAGCAAATACTGGCCGACGCCAGCAGTGAGCCGGTGCGCGAAACCATGACCGAAGAGTTGCGGCGTGCCGAGCTGATTTGCCGGCGCAGCAAGGATGCTGTCGTCAGCATGTTCAATGAAGTGCGCATGGGTCAGAGCCTGAATACCGAGCAGACCCAGAAGGTGATCGAGCAGATCACTGACTCGGTACTGCGTCACCCCAATGCCTTGCTCAGTATTGTGCGGGTCAAGGAAGCCGATGAATACACTTATATGCATTCGGTGGCGGTGGGTGCACTGATGATTGCGCTAGCACGCCAGATGGGTATGAATGAAGCCGAAGTTCATGAGGCCGGCATGGCCGGTTTGCTGCACGATGTCGGCAAGATGGCGATTGATGACGCCATTCTCAACAAGCCGGGCAGCCTGACTGACGAAGAGTTCGAGCAAATCAAGCGACACCCCGAACTGGGTGTGCGCTACCTGCAAAAAGGCACCGAACCGGTTAGCCGGGCGGTGCTGGAAGCCTGTTATTCACACCACGAGAAAATGGATGGCAGCGGCTACCCGAGAGGCATTGGCGAAGGCCGCATCAGCCAGTTGTCGCGTATGGCGGCTGTCTGCGACGTCTATGATGCGCTGACCTCTGACCGGCCTTACAAGGCGGGCTGGGGCCCTTCGGAAACCATCCAGCGCATGGCGCAATGGAAAGGCCATTTTGATCCGCACATTTTCCAGGCTTTTGTGCGCAGTGTCGGCATTTATCCGGTGGGTTCGCTGGTGCGCTTGAAAAGCGGCCGGCTGGCGGTAGTGGTCGAACAGACTGAAAAATCGCTGCTGACGCCCAAGGTCAAGGTGTTTTTTTCCAGCAAGTCCAAAGTGCCGATTGCCCGGGAAGTGGTGGATCTGTCCGCACCCCGCTGTACCGATGCAATCGAGGCGCGCGAGGCAAGGGAAGACTGGAACTTCAAGGATCTGGACGATCTGTGGCGCGAACAGTAATTTTTTAAAACCGAGGCTTTCATGCAACCCTTCGTTATTGCTCCATCGATTCTTTCTGCCGACTTTGCCCGTCTGGGCGAGGATGTGGACCGGGTGCTGGCCGCCGGGGCCGACTATGTCCACTTTGACGTGATGGACAACCACTATGTGCCCAACCTGACCATTGGTCCGATGGTGTGCAGTGCGCTGCGCAAGTATGGCGTCACCGCCCCCATCGACGTGCACCTGATGGTGCGTCCGGTGGACCGCATCATTGGCGACTTTATTGAAGCCGGTGCCAGCTACATCACCTTTCACCCGGAAGGCTCCGACCATATCGACCGCTCGCTGCAGCTGATCAAAGATGGTGGCTGCAAGGCCGGTCTGGTGTTCAACCCGGCCACGCCGCTGGATGCGCTCAAGTACGTGATGGACAAGGTGGACATGGTGCTGCTGATGAGCGTCAACCCCGGTTTTGGCGGGCAAAAATTCATCCCCGGTACCCTCGACAAACTGCGTGAGGCCCGTGCACTGATTGATGCCAGTGGTCGTGACATCCGGCTGGAAATCGACGGCGGCGTCAATGTGCAGAATATTCGTGCCATTGCCGAAGCCGGTGCCGACACCTTTGTGGCCGGCTCGGCCATTTTCAATGCGCCGGACTATGCCGAAGTCATTCGCCAGATGCGCAACGAGTTGTCGCAGGCGAAGGCGTGAAACAACTGCGCAGCCTTTTTGACGGCCAGCTGCCACAGTTGGTGATGTTCGATCTGGACGGCACCCTGGTGGACTCGGTGCCGGATTTGGCCGCTGCGGTGGATGACATGCTGCAGCAACTGGACCGCCCGCCTGCCGGTGTGGAGCGGGTGCGTCGGTGGGTGGGCAATGGCGCCCGGGTGTTGGTGCGCCGGGCACTGGCTGGCCAAATGGAACATGCGGCGGTTGATGATGCCCAGGCGGAATACGCACTGGGGCTGTTTATGGACGCCTATGCGCACGCCCATGGCCACACGGTACGCTATCCCGGTGTGCTGGAGTGTCTGGACGCACTGCGTGATGCCGGTGTGCTGCTGGCGCTGATCACCAACAAGCCACAACGTTTTATTCCGCAGTTGCTGCAGGAGCAGCAGCTCGACGGCTATTTTGGCTGGATTATCGGCGGCGATACCCTGCCACAGCAAAAACCCGATCCGGCCGCCTTGGTGCATGTCATGCAACAGGCGGGCGTCATGGCGGCGCAAAGCCTGTTTATTGGTGACTCGCGTAATGATGTATTGGCCGCCCGTGCTGCCGGTGTGTCCTGTGTGGCACTGACCTATGGGTATAACCACGGCGAAGACATCCGTCTGCAACAACCGGCGCTGGTGATTGACAGCCTGATGGAACTGTTTTGAACAGGGCGGATGTGCTGAAAACAGGTTGTGACCTGCTGCAGGTTTTGCCGGTCATACCCATCGATATTTTTAACCCGAACGGGAGCCTGTATGCCTGAGCTGCACCAGTTGTTTGAAAACAATGTCCTTTGGGCCGAGTCCATCAAAGAAGAAGATCCCGAATTTTTCTCCAAGCTGGCCCAGCAACAGGAACCTGAATATTTATGGATCGGCTGTTCGGATGCCCGGGTGCCGGCCAACGAAATTGTCGGACTATTGCCTGGCGATCTGTTTGTACACCGCAATGTCGGCAACGTGGTGCTGCATACCGATCTGAACTGCCTGTCGGTCATCCAGTATGCGGTTGATGTGCTCAAGGTGAAGCACATTCTGGTGACCGGTCATTACGGTTGTGGTGGTGTCAAGGCGGCCATGAGTGACAAGCAGGTCGGTATTACCGATGCCTGGATCCGCACTATCCGTGACCTGTACTTTATGCACTACGATGATCTGGCGCTGCTGCCCACCGAGGAAGAACGGGTGGACCGGCTGTGCGAGCTCAACGTGATCAAACAGGTGTCGCAGGTCAGCCATACCGCCATTGTGCAAAACGCCTGGCACCGGGGCCAAAAGCTGTCAGTGTATGGTTGTATTTACGGTATCAAGGATGGCTTGTGGAAAAACCTCGATGTGACCATTCGGGGCATTGACCAGGTACCGCCACAGTATCGTCTGCAAAAAAACCTGTAAGCAGTTTTTCGGACCGGATCAGGAGGCGCCTGCAGGCGCCCCTTTTTGCATCAGCCTTTGCAGCTTTCAGGCGGGTTGTTCCAGCCGGGAAACAGCCCCCGCAGCAGGCAGTCCATGTAAGGCCGGGCGTGGGTGGCGTCCAGGCAAGCGGGGTCGCGCAACCATTCATGCAAAATGCCAATCAGCATGGCATGGAAGGTGACGGCGCCCATGCGGGGCGTGATGTCCGGATGGAGTTGGCGGGCAATGTCGGGAGCAGCGAACAGCCGGGTGCAGAAATCCAGAAATTCGTTGATAAAGGCTTCGTGTTTTTGTTCGGCTTCACGCAGTTCGTCGGTAAATTCGCAGCGGCGCAGCAAGATGGTGAAGATGCGTTTTTTACGTTCATTGGCTGCCAGACCGGCCAGAATCGAGCATGACAGATCGCGCAGCGCAGCCACCGGGTTGTCCGGACCACATTTCTGGATCAGCTCGGCAACCTGCTCGGCCGGCAGCCGCACCTGGTTGAGCATGGCATGAAACAGGTCGGCCTTGTTTTTAAAATGCCAGTACACTGCGCCCCGGGTAACACCGGCCTGTTTGGCAATATGCTCCAGCGAGGTGTGGGCTACGCCTTTTTCCAGAAACAGGCACTCGGCCGCTTCCAGGATGGCGGCACGGGTTTTGTGGGCATCTTCTTTGGTTCTGCGCATGGTGTTCAGGGGTGGCTGGGCTGGTCGCTAGTGTACCGTTTAGCCTTGCAGATGTCAGGGCTTTCGGGGCAGTGGTGGGGCAGGGAAATAATTGGCGGTTAATTTGGAAAAAGCTGTTGACAGCCAAAAAATAATCGGTAGAATGAGCCGCCATTGACAGACACACTTGGTTTAACCAGCTGTCAGTATGCAGTTCCGCGATAGCTCAGTCGGCAGAGCACACGACTGTTAATCGTTAGGTCCCTGGTTCGAGCCCAGGTCGCGGAGCCATCTTTTCGGGGTATAGCGCAGTCCGGTAGCGCGCCTGCTTTGGGAGCAGGATGTCGGGAGTTCGAATCTCTCTACCCCGACCATATATGGGTCGTTAGCTCAGCGGTAGAGCAGTTGGCTTTTAACCAATTGGTCGCAGGTTCGAACCCCGCACGACCCACCATACAGAAAACGCCCATCTTCGGATGGGCGTTTTTTTATGCCTGAAATTTCATAGCGGCTTGTTAATAGGCTGCTGTTTGCAAACAGAGACATGGCGTGGAATATCGTCACCCTGCGCGAAGTCGCAGGGTCCAGCGCTCTCCGGCAACGCAGGCCCAAAAACAGCTAACGGACTACCAATCCCGCTTGAGTATCCGCATTTCGTGGCCGCGCTTTTCTAGTGACCTAAGGTTCAAAAGACTGCAGGGCGCTAGGCAAACAAGGCCATGGATTCCTGTGCCTATAAAAGTGGCGCATACATAAAACTATGCAGGTCGGCAACGACCGCAGCAAGCCCCAGCGTCTGTGACGAAGCTTGCTTCGGCGCGGGCGCGTCAGCTTGCGGAGCGTCGTTGCCGGCCTGATTTCAGGGCATCAGCCAATCACACCCCGGTGCATAGCGATAGCGCTGGATTCTGCGATTTTGCGGCGCAAAACGCAGAATGACGAGTGTTGTTGTCTGCTTTCGGAGTGTTGTTGTGGGCAGGCAGCAGTGTTTCTGCCTCTCAAGCTGTAAATCCCCAAAAAACCTTACGACCTGCGCTCCACTATATAGTCCGCCAGCTGGCGCAAGATGTCGGCATTCTGATCAAAACCGGCCAGTGCCTGCAGGGCGTCATCACGCAGTTGCAGGGCATAGCTTTTGGCCTGTTCCAGGCCGAGCAGGGCCGGATAGGTGGACTTGTCGTGGGCGGTGTCGCTGCCCTGTTGCTTGCCGAGCGCTTCGGTGGTGCCGGTAATGTCGAGAATGTCGTCCTGCACCTGGAAGGCCAGCCCGATGGCGGTTGCATAGCTGTGCAGGGCGTCCAGCCGGGCTGTTGTGGCCTGGCCGCTGGCCAGGGCGCCAAGGCGGACGCTGGCGGCAATCAGGGCGCCGGTCTTGTGCCGGTGCATGCGTTCAAGGTGGCTCTGGCTGATGTGCTGGCCGGTGGCGGCCAGGTCGATGGCTTGCCCGCCCACCATGCCGGCGGCGCCAGAAGCCCGGGCCAGGGTATGCAGCATGTCCAGCCGCAAACGGTCGGTGCCGCAGGTCAGTTGCGGGTCAGCCAGCACTTCAAAGGCCAGGGTTTGCAGCGCATCGCCGGCGAGAATGGCGGTGGCTTCATCAAAGGCAATATGGGTGGTGGGCTGGCCCCGGCGCAAACAGTCATCGTCCATGGCCGGCAGGTCGTCGTGCACCAGCGAGTAGGCATGGATCAGCTCTACGGCGCAGGCGGGCCCGCTGGCCTGTCTGGCTGTGCCGCCCAGTGCCTGGCAGCTGGCCATTACCAGCAGCGGGCGTACCCGTTTGCCGCCATTCATGACGCTGTAACGCATGGCCTGATAGAGGCGTTGCATGTCGGCATGGGGTGCTACGAACAGTGATTCGAGCAGCGGGCTGATTTGGGCGTCGCAGTAAGCCTGATAGGCGGGCAGCTCAGAAGGGAATGTCATCGCCGGGCTCGTTCGGGCTATGGGCGGATTCCAGTGGCCGGGTCCGGGGTTCGCCGTCCTGTTCAAGCAGCAGGTTGATGCGCTGACGGGCCTGGTCGAGTGCCTGCTGGCAGTCCCGGGTCAGGCCGATACCGGTTTCAAAGGCGCTCAGGGCTTGTTCCAGGCTGAGGTCGCCGCTCTCCAGTTGCTCGACTGTGGCTTGCAGGGCGTTGAGTGACTGTTCGAAGTCGAAGGACTTGTCAGAATGCTTCATGCGATACCGGATACGATGAAAAAAAGGCCGGCGCTGGAGGCCGGCCTGGGCGGGTTATTTGCCGAAGGCGGCAACGGACTGGACGATTGCGTCACGGGCAGCGGCGGCGTCAGCCCAGCCTTCTACCTTGACCCATTTGCCTTTTTCCAGATCCTTGTAGTTTTCAAAGAAGTGTTTGATCTGCTCCAGCAGCAGCGCCGGCAGGTCGGTGTATTCCTGCACATGGTTGTAGAGCTGGGTCAGTTTTTCGTGGGGTACGGCAATCAGCTTGGCATCGCCGCCGGCTTCGTCGGTCATGTTTAGCACGCCTACCGCACGGCAGCGGATAACGGAGCCGGGTGCGACCGGATAAGGGGTAACCACCAGCACGTCCAGCGGGTCGCCGTCGTCGGCCAGGGTGTTGGGGATAAAGCCGTAGTTGGCCGGGTAGAACATCGGGGTGGCCATAAAGCGGTCAACCATCAGGGCGTCGGTTTCGGTGTCGACTTCGTATTTGATGGGCGCATGGTTGGCGGGAATTTCGATGATGACGTTGATGTCGCCAGGCAGGTCTTTGCCGGCTGGAATTTTGCTGTAGCTCATGGGGAATCCGTGTCAGAAAATGGGTGCTGGAATTATAGTCGGGTGCCGGGCCAAAGACAAAGGCCGCTAGTGACGGCTACCGTTTTCACTGGTGAGCAACTGGCCGAGTTTTTTGTCTTTTTCATGCCAGATGGCGTTGAGCCAGGCACGAAACTCTTGCTGATAGTCGTGGTCGGTGGCGTAGTTGCGGCCAATAAAATGCGGCGGAATATCCCTGCGCTCAAGATGCAGACAGATTTCCGGAACCTGCCCGCACATCAGTTGCCAGAAGCTGGGCCGGCCGGCGGGGTAACACAGGGTGGCATCGACGATGCCGTGCAGCTGGTCGCCCATGGCGTCAATGACCAGTGCCACCCCGCCGGCCCGGGGTGTCAGCAAATTTTGATAGGGCGATTGCTGCCGGGCATGTTTGGCCGGGGTGAAACGGGTGCCTTCCACAAAGTTGATCAGGGTGGCCGGGCTGTGACGATAACGCTGACAGGCTTTGCGGGTGGTGATCAGGTCGTCATTCTGCTTGTCCGGGTGACGGGCCAGATAGGCCTTGCTGTGGCGCTTCATGAAGGGATATTCCAGTGCCCACCAGCATAGCCCGATGATGGGGACCCAGATCAGTTGCCGTTTAAGAAAGAATTTGTAAAAGGGAATGCGGCGGTTGAGCGGGTAGAGCAGCGCCATGATGTCGACCCAGCTGCGATGGTTGCTGATCAACAGAATGCTCTGGTGACGCTGGAGTTGCTCAATGCCCTGCACGTCCCAGTGAATGGAGCCGGCAAGGTCCATCCACAGGCCGTTGATGCGCATCCAGCTTTCGGCGCAGGCATGCATGCCGCTCAGCAGCAGGCGGCGCAGCGGTGGTAGCGGCAGCAGTTTGAGCAGGGCCATGGCCAGTACCGGGATGCCCCAGAACAGGGTGTTCAGGATCAGCAGCAGGGTGGAGATCAGGCCGCGAACGGCAGGGGGCAGGCAGTGGAGCATGGGACGGCGTCCTGTCTGGTACAAAGCGACAGTATAGAAGGCTTGTGGCCGGATGGGGAACGTCGTGGCGGTGCGCAGGCGGGTGCCCTGTCCCTGCTCCGGAATCATCCGGGTGCAGGAACAGGGCAGGGGTTTAGTCCAGAGCGGCTGCCTGAATGGCAGTCAGGGCCACGGTAAAGACAATGTCTTCAACCAGGGCGCCACGGGACAGGTCGTTGACCGGCTTGCGCAGGCCTTGCAGCATCGGGCCGACACTCACCACGTTGGCGCTGCGTTGTACGGCCTTGTAGGTGGTGTTGCCGGTGTTCAGGTCGGGGAACACAAACACGGTGGCCTGGCCGGCTACCTTGCTGTTGGGCGCCTTGGAGCGACCAATGGCTTCCACGCTGGCAGCGTCATACTGCAGCGGGCCGTCGATGGCCAGTTGCGGCGCCTGTTCTTGGGCCAGACGGGTGGCTTCCATCACTTTTTCCACTTCGGCACCGGCACCGCCGGAGCTGCCGGTGGAGAAGCTGATCATGGCAACCTTGGGGTCGATGCCGAACGCTTTGGCGGAATCGGCACTTTGCAGGGCAATTTCGGCCAGTTGTTCGGCGGTCGGGTTGGGGTTGACCGCACAGTCGCCGTATACCAGTACCTGATCGGGCAGCAGCATGAAGAATACCGATGACACCATGCTGTAGCCGGGTGCAGTCTTGATCAGTTGCAGGGCAGGGCGGATGGTGTCGGCGGTGGTGTGTACAGCGCCGGATACCAGGCCGTCGACGTCATCCTGGGCCAGCATCATGGTGGCCAGCACTACGGTGTCGTTCAGCTGTTCGCTGGCCTGCTCTTCAGTCAGGCCACGGCTTTTGCGCAGCTCGACCATGGGGGCAATGTATTTTTGCTTGATGCTGGCCGGATCAAGGATTTCGATACCGGCAGGCAGCTCGACACCTTGTTGACGGGCCACCGAGCGGATTTCTTCCGGGTTGCCAATCAGCACGCAATTGGCAATGCCGCGTTCCTGGCAAATGGCGGCGGCGCGGATGGTGCGTGGCTCGTTGCCTTCGGGCAGCACGATACGCTTGTTGGCCGCCTGGGCACGGCGTACCAGCTGGTAGCGGAAGGCCGGCGGGGACAGCAGTGGCACCCGGGCGGTGGAGCAGCGGGCGGCCAGCCAGGCCTGATCCAGGAAGCTGGCAATATGGGTGCTGGTGTTGCGGGCACGTTCGGCGTCGTCAACCGGGATGGCGCGGGGCAGACGGGTGACCTGATAGGCCGTATCATAGGAGCCGGTAGCGACACTCATCACCGGCAGGCCGCCTTGCAGCGCACCTTTGCCCATTTCCAGAATGCTGGCGTTGGGTACATAGCCGCCGGTCAGCAGCAGGCCGGCCAGCCGTACACCGTTCATTTCGGCCAGGCTGGCAGCCAGAATAATATCATCCCGGTCGCCGGGCACCACCACCAGTACACCATCCTGCAACAGCGGCACTATGTTGGCGACGGTACGGGAGCACAGAATGACTTTCTGGACCCGGCGTTGTTCCAGCTCACCCCGGTTAAGGAGGTCGGCCTTGAGGAAGTTGCAGTAATCGGAGGTGCGGGGGTTGTTCAGTTCTTCGTGGGCGCTGATGCAGCCGATCAATTGCAGGTCGCCCTTGCGCAGCGCCGGCAGGTGGCTTTTGAGCTGCTCGGCAAAGCCGTTCAGCGAGGGAGCGGTAACCTTGTTGATGACCACGCCCAGCACTTTGGGGTTGCTGGTGCCGCCAAACAGCTGGGCCTGGGACTCGATACGGTCGGAAATTTCGTCCAGGTTGTCACTTTGCTGGGCGCTGACCAGGATGATTTCGGCGTCCAGTGTTTTGGCCAGGCTGGCGTTGATGCGCTCGACATACTGGGTCTGGCGGGACGGGGTCATACCTTCCACCAGAATGATGTCGTACTGATCGGACATCTGCTGGTGCATGCTGACGATTTCTTCCATCAGGTCGTCCATCTGGCCATTGCCGACCATGCGTTCGACATGGGCCAGGCCAAGGCTGGCTGGCTGGCTGGTACCGTACAGATTGGCCATCAGCTGGCTGACCCGCTCGGCGCCGCTTTCACTGGGATGTGGCTGGGCGATGGGTTTGAGGAAGCCGACTTTAAGTCCGGCATTTTTCAAGACCTGGATCATGCCCAGGCTGACTGATGTCAGGCCGACACCAAAACCGGTCGGCGCCAGCAGGAAAGTATGCATTCTGTAGTCCTGTTTTATCAGTGAAAGAGAAAAGGCCGGCGCAGGGTCGGCCAAAACAATCAGTTGCCGTCAACCACCGCCAGGGTTTCGTTGGCGATCTGGCGCTCTTCGTTGGTGGGCACCACCATCACCAGCGGGTGGCCATCGGCACTGATTTTGCCGCCGGTGCCACGGGTGCAGGCCTGGTTGGCGTCGTCGTCCAGTTTAAAGTTGAACACGCGCATGTGGTCCAGGGTTTTCTTGCGGATCAGGGTGGCGTTTTCACCAATGCCGCCGGTAAACAGCAAACCATCCAGGCGGGGCAGGGCGCACGACAGCGCAGCCAGTGACTTGGCCAGACGGTAACAGAAAATCTCGATGGCCAGGGCCGCTTTTTCGTTGCCCTGCTCGCTGGCTTCAATCAGGGTGCGCATGTCATTGGACAGGCCGGAGATGCCCAGCAGGCCGCTCTTCTTGGTCAGCAGGGTTTCCACGCACTGCGCACTATAGCCAAAGGTGCGATGCAGGTGCATTTGCAGGCTGGGGTCAACATCGCCGGAGCGGGTACCCATCACCAGGCCTTCCAGCGGGGTCAGGCCCATGGTGGTGTCGCGGCTTTCGCCATTGACCACGGCGGTGGCCGAGCAGCCGTTGCCCAGGTGGGCCACCAGCCAGCAGCTGTCATCCACCGGCAGACCGGCCATTTCCGCACCCTTGCGGCTGACATACAGGTGGCTGGTGCCGTGGAAGCCATAACGGCGAATGCCGTGCTCGGTGTAGAACTCTTCCGGGATGGCGTAACGGTAAGCGTGGGCCGGCATGGTCTGGTGGAAGGCGGTATCGAACACGCCAATATGCGGCAGCTGCGGATACAGTTTTTGTGCCGCTTCGATACCCATCAGGCCGGGCGGGTTGTGCAGCGGAGCCAGCGAGGCGTTTTGCTCGATGATGCTGACCACTTCGGGGGTCAGGCGACAGGCCTGATGCACCTGGGAACCGCCGTGCACCACACGGTGGCCAATGGCGTCCAGATGGCCGGCTGCCTCCTGCACGTAAGGCAGAATTTGTGCCAGTGCCTCGGCGTGGTCAGCGTTGGGAAACTTGAGGTTTTTCTTTTCGCCGTTCTGTTTCCAGTTGACCTCGGCTTCCGGGCTGCCAATGCGCTCCGCCAGACCTTCAAGGATGAAATCGTCCTGGTCCTCGTTGACCAGTGCAAACTTGATGGAAGAACTACCGCTGTTGATGACAAGTACGTTACGTCCGGACATGGGGTTTCTCGCTTGGATGACTGAAAAGGTTAAACCAGGGCAGTGGGTGTAACTGATTCTTTTTACGGCATCTTTGCCAAATTACTGCCCGAGCAAATGACCCTAATGTTCTAGAGGGCTTGCAGTCAGGTCAAGTGGGCCGTTGGTCTAGGGAAAAAAGGTCTGGGTCGGCTGCAGGAAGGCGTGGACTGCTGACGGGCATCAGATTTTCAATGCATCATATTGATAAACAATGATTATTTTTTTGTTTCGAAAAGCCGGGCTGCGGTGTGGTGCAGGTCCCGGGCGGTTGCTGTCGCTTATGCGAAAGTCGCATTCGGATTTTTCAGCAGGTACACTGCGCAAACATTCACACAACACAGGTTTTTACTATGCAAATCGCCGACAACACAGTGGTGTCCATTGATTACACGCTGAAGGACGATGAAGGAAACATTCTGGACAGTTCCCAGGGTGCCCAGCCACTGGCCTACCTGCACGGTTTTGCCAATATCATTCCTGGTCTTGAGCGTGCACTGCTGGGCAAACAGGCGGGTGATGAGCTGGACGTGTCCATCGAGCCGGAAGATGCCTATGGCGAATACAGCGCCGAGCTGCTGGCAACCTTGAACCGCTCCGTGTTTCAGGGTGTGGAAACGCTGGAGCCGGGCATGCAGTTTCATGCCTCGGCGCCGGATGGCGGCATGCAGGTGGTGACCATTCGTGACGTTGATGGCGATGACGTAACTGTGGATGGCAACCATCCGCTGGCCGGTCAGCGTCTGCACTTCCAGGTCAAGGTGGTCAACGTGCGTGCGGCGACTGCGGAAGAGCAGCAGCATGGTCATGCCCATGGCGAGGGTGGCCACCACCACTAGTGGCCGGTGCGGTAATGAAAAAGGCGCCATTTGGCGCCTTTTTTGGTGAAGTTTACTTCAGCCCCATATCCTTGCGGATGTCTTTGGGGATGTTGTCCTGTGCTTCTTTCAGCTGGCGGCGCATTTCTTTGTCAGCCTGGGTGGTGACGTTGCGTGGCGGGGTTGCCTTGGCGCTGTTTTTGCCCAGCAGGCCCAGACTGGCCTTGTTCAGCCAGCTGCGCGATGCAGTGTGACGGTAGTCGGCAACAAACTTGCCCTTGCGCAGGCTGGCGTGCTCCGGATAGTTGAGTTGCAGGGTTTCCATGCTTTTTTCAGCGAGATCATCCAGCCCCAGAATGCGGTAGTTTTGAACCATCAGTGCCAGCCCGTCGGGTACCGCTGGAGTGCCCTGGAAGTTTTCCACCACATAGCGGCCGCGGTTGAGGGCGGCAACATAGGCTTTGCGTTTGACATAGTAGCGACCAGCGTGGATTTCGTAATCGGCCAGCAGGTTGCGGGCGTAGACCATGCGCTGCTTTGCGTCCGGCGCATAGCTGCTATTGGGGAAGCGGCTGACCAGACGGGCGAATTCGTTGTAGGAATCACGGGTGGCGCCAGGGTCGCGCTGGGTCATGTCCAGCGGCAGAAAGCGGGACATAAAACCACGGTCCTGGTCAAACGCCGCCAGCCCTTTCATGTAATAGGCATAGTCCACGTTCGGGTGCTGCGGGTGCAGACGAATAAAACGGTCGGCGGTGGCTACGGCCGCTTCGTGGTCGCGGGTTTTATAATAGGCGTGGATCAGCTCCAGCTGTGACTGCTCGGCATGGCGACCGAACGGATAGCGTGACTCCAGCGCTTTCAGTTTGGGGATTGCCGTGGTGTAGCGGCCACGATCCAGATCCTTCAGGGCCTGTTCGTAGAGCTCGCGTTCACTGAGGTTTTCATCGACGGTTTTTTTGCCGGCGCAGGCGGCGATCAGGCCGAAAAGGGCCAGGAAAATCAGGTGCTGTACACGCATGTTCGATAACGTCCAGTCAGGAGGTAGGGCGGATTTTGCCTGCGCCGCAGGGGGCTGGCAAGGCGTATTCCATGCTTTCATTGTGCAGCAGTTTACAGGCCGCCCTGATATAGTAATGCCCCCGCACCAACCTGTGCGGATGCCCGAGCATTTAACCACAACCCGGCCACGGAAACCAAAGGAATCCACCGCTGTGGTGCGGCGGCAACGGCAGTTTCCCCGATTCTGGATTTTGCATGACAACCTTTACCGAACAAATCGAACTTGAGGCCCGGGTGCCGGATGCACTGGCCGGCCAGCGGCTGGACCAGGTGGCCGCACAGCTGTTTGCCGATTTCTCGCGGTCACGACTGAGCGGCTGGATCAAGGACGGCAACCTGACCGTCAACGGCAAGCCGATGCGCCCGCGCGACACCCTGTATGGTGGCGAGCTGCTGTGCCTTGAGGCCGAACAGGAAGCCCAGGGCGAATGGCTGGCGCAGGATATTGCGCTGGATATCGTTTACGAGGACGACCACTTGCTGGTCATCAACAAGCCGGCCGGGCTGGTGGTGCATCCGGCTGCCGGCCATGCCAGTGGCACCCTGCTTAACGCCCTGCTGTACCATGCGCCGCAAGTGCGCGACATTCCCCGGGCCGGCATTGTGCACCGGCTGGACAAGGATACGTCCGGCATTTTGGTGGTGGCCAAAACATTGCTGGCCCATACCCGGCTGGTCGAGCAGCTGCAGGCCCGTACTGTAGGCCGCACCTACGAAGCCATTGTCAGCGGCGTGGTGACTTCCGGTGGCACCATTGATGCGCCGATTGGCCGCCATCCGCAACAGCGCCAGAAAATGGGCGT
>CAZMLX010000007.1:0-26127 GCA_964567275.1 uncultured Thiopseudomonas sp.
GTGGTTATCAGGTGCACTGGCTAGGTGCCGGCCGCGGCATTGAAGGCCGGGTGGTACCGGCGGCCGGTATCGAATTGCACAATATCAGCGCCACCGGCCTGCGTGGCAAGGGTGTACTGCAATTGGTGAAGGCACCACTGCAACTGCTGGGCGCACTCTGGCAGTCGTGGCGGCTGGTCCGCCGTTTGCAGCCGGTGTGCGTGCTGGGCATGGGTGGTTATGTCACCGGCCCGGGCGGACTGGCAGCACGGCTGTGCGGCGTACCACTGGTCATTCATGAGCAAAATGCGGTGGCCGGTACCGCCAACCGTAGCCTGGCCCGCTATGCCGCACGTATCTGCCAGGCCTTTCCCGGCGCCTTTGCCGACAGCGACAAATTGCTCACCACCGGTAATCCGGTGCGGGCCGAACTGGTGCGCCGTGCCGGGGCCAGAGCGCAGGTATCAACACCGGTGCGTCTGCTGGTGGTGGGCGGCAGCCTGGGTGCCGAGCCGCTGAACCGGTTGCTGCCGGCAGCGCTGGCGCTGGTCGACCCGCAGCTGCGGCCCGAAGTGCGCCACCAGTGTGGTGAGCAGCACGCAGAAATTACCCGCCAGCGTTATGCCGAAGCCGGGGTCGAGGCGCAGGTGGCACCTTTTATTGATGACATGGCCGCAGCCTATGGCTGGGCCGACCTGGTGGTGTGCCGGGCCGGAGCGCTGACCGTCAGTGAGCTGGCAATCATGGGGCGGGCGTCCTTCCTGGTACCGCTGCCCCATGCCATCGACGATCACCAGACCAAAAACGCAGAATTTCTGGCGCAGCAGCAGGCTGCGCTGCTCCTGCCGCAGCAGCAGACCTCGGCCGAGGAGCTGGCGGCACGCATGACCGAGGTATTCATGAATAGCCACAGGCTGACTGACATGGCGCAACAGGCGCAAACACTGGCCCGGCCGCAGGCCGCACAACAGGTGGTGGACGCCTGTCTGGAGGTGGCCCGTGGCTGACGTACTGCAGACCACCGCTGCGCAAACCCGCCGCATGCGTCGCATTCGCCGTATCCACTTTGTGGGTATCGGTGGTACCGGCATGTGCGGCATAGCCGAGGTGGTACGCAACCTCGGTTATGACGTGTCCGGTTCCGATATCAAGCTGTCGGCCGTGACCGAACGGCTGCAGGGGCTGGGCATCCAGATCATGCTGGGGCATCAGGCATCCCATGTCGACGAGGCCGATGTGCTGGTGGTGTCCAGCGCCATCAATATGGAAAACCCGGAAGTGGCACGTGCCGTCGAGCGGCGCATTCCGGTAGTACCCCGTGCCGAGATGCTGGCCGAACTGATGCGCTACCGGCACGGTATTGCCGTGGCCGGCACCCATGGCAAGACCACCACCACCAGTCTGCTGGCCTCGGTGTTTGCCGCTGCCGGGCTGGATCCGACCTTTGTGATTGGCGGGCGGGTCAATGCTGCCGGCAGCAACGCCCGGCTGGGTGAAAGCTGCTACCTGATTGCCGAGGCCGACGAAAGTGATGCCAGCTTCCTGCATCTGCAGCCCATGGTGTCGGTCGTCACCAATATTGATGCCGACCACATGAGCACCTATGGCGGCGACTTCAACAAGCTGAAACAGACCTTTGTTGATTTTCTGCACAACCTGCCGTTTTACGGGCTGGCAGTGCTGTGCGTGGATGACCCCTCCGTGCGTGACATCGCCCAGCGGGTCAAGCGGCCGATGATTACCTACGGTTTTTCCGAAGATGCCGATGTGCGGGCAGTGGATGTGCAGCAGGACGGCATGCGCACCTGCTTCAATGTGCTGCGCAAGGACCGTCCGGCGCTGCCGGTATGCGTCAACATGCCGGGCCGCCACAACGTACTCAATGCGCTGGCGGTGATTGCCATTGCCACTGACGAGGGCGTGGACGACTCCGCCATTGTTGCCGGTCTGTCCGATTTTCAGGGTGTGGGCCGCCGCTTCCAGGTGTATGGCGAATTGCCGGTTGAAGGTGGCAGCGTGATGCTGGTGGATGACTATGGTCACCACCCGCGCGAAGTGTCCGCCGTCATCAAGGCGATTCGTGACGGCTGGCCCGAGCGCCGGCTGGTCACCATTTACCAGCCACACCGTTACACCCGTACCCGCGACCTGTACGAAGACTTTGTACAGGTGCTGGGCGAGTCCAATGTGCTGTTGCTGCTGGAAGTTTTCCCCGCTGGCGAGGAGCCGATTCCCGGTGCCGACAGCCGCCAGCTGTGTCACAGCATCCGCCAGCGCGGCAGGCTGGACCCGCTCTATGTCGAACGTGGTACCGAGATGGCACCGCTGGTGCAGCCGCTGCTGCGTGCCGGTGACATCCTGCTGTGCCAGGGAGCCGGCGACATTGGCAGCATTGCCCCGCAATTGTTGAAACATCCGTTATTTCAGCCATCAGACAGGAGCCAGCAGGCATGACCCAGGCAGTAGACAGCAAGGCATTTGGCAAGGTCGCCGTGCTTTATGGCGGACGTAGCGCCGAGCGTGAGGTATCGCTGAAATCCGGTGCCGCCGTACTGGCAGCGCTGCAAGCCGCCGGTGTCGATGCGCAGGGTATTGATGTGGGAGACGACCTCCTGCAACAGCTGGTGGCGCAGCGTTTTGACCGTGCCTTTATCGTGGTGCATGGCCGTGGTGGCGAAGACGGCACCCTGCAGGGGCTGCTGGAATGGGCCGGCATTCCGTACACCGGCAGTGGCGTACTGGCCTCGGCGCTGGCGATGGACAAACTGCGTACCAAGCAGGTGTGGCACAGCCTGGGCCTGTCCACACCCCGCCACGCCACGCTGGCCAGCGTTGAGGACTGCGCCCGGGCAGCGGCAGAACTGGGCTTTCCGCTGATGGTCAAGCCCAGCCAAGAAGGTTCCAGCATCGGCATGGCCAAGGTCGGCAACCTGGCAGAACTGGAGCAGGCCTGGCATAACGCTCGCACCTATGACAACAACGTGCTGGTCGAGCAGTTTGTCAGCGGCCCCGAATTTACCGTGGCCATGCTGGACGGTGAAATTCTGCCGCCCATCCGGCTGGGCACCAGCCATGTGTTTTACGACTACGACGCCAAGTATCTGGCCAATGACACCCGCTACCAGATTCCCTGCGGACTGGCTGCGGACAAAGAACAGGAACTGCGCCAGCTGACCGCTGACGCCTGTGCGGCGCTGGGGGTAACCGGCTGGGGCCGGGCCGATGTGATGCAGGATGAACAGGGCCGTTTCTGGCTGCTGGAAGTCAATACCGTACCGGGCATGACTGACCACAGCCTGGTGCCGATGGCGGCAAAAGCGGTCGGACTGGACTTTCAGCAGCTGGTGGTACGGCTGCTGGCAACCACGGTGCAGGAGTAACAGGCCATGCAGGGCAGGCTGACGACCGGGCGGGGGCAGAACCGTGCGCAACAGGCGCCACGGGGAGCCAGCCGTACCCGGCCACCGGCTGCCCGCAAACGTTGGCGACTGCCGCAGCTGCCACGGATCAACTGGGTGCTGGTACGTCGCATTGTTGCCACATTGGGGGGCGTTTGCCTGCTGGGTGTGGCGCTGGAAGGCTGGCAGCGACTGGAGCCACAGTTTAACCGTCCGATCGCCCGCATCAGTGTTGAAGGTGAGCTGAATGCCGCCAACCGGCTGGCGCTGCAGCAGCGACTGGACGGCTTTGGTGAAGTGACTTTTTTTACTGCGGATATCGCCGGCATGCAGCAGGCGCTGGAAGACATGCCCTGGGTGGATCTGGCCCGTATTATCCGCATCTGGCCGGACCAGCTGCATGTGGTGGTGAGCGAGCAAACGCCGATTGCCCGCTGGCGTGACGGCGAGTGGCTGAACAGCCGCGGTCAGGTGTTTCAGACCGGGCGCGAACCGGCCGAGCGCAACAGCCTGCCTTTGTTAATGGGGCCTGCTGGCAGCGAGTCCAGGGTCATGCAGCAGTACTGGATATTGGCGCAGGCGGTGCGGCCCTTGGGTTACCGGGTGGAAAAGCTGGAAATGCGCAGTCGCGGCAGCTGGTTTCTAACCACCGACAGCGGCATCGAAGTATTGCTTGGGCGGGACGATATTGGCGATAAAATGCGCCGTTTTGCCAGCCTGTACGAGCGCGAGCTCAAACCGTATGCGGAGCGTATTGCCCGCATCGATTTACGTTATGCAAACGGGCTGGCCGTAGCCTGGCGGGATGAACCGGCCGCCGAAACGGCACATTGAGGAGAAGCGTTTTATGGCAGTAGAAACAGGTCAGAACATGATTGTCGGGCTGGATATCGGGACTTCCAAGGTGGTCGCCCTGATTGCCGAGGTATCGGCGGGCGATGAGTTGCAGATCGTCGGCATGGGTACCAGCCCGACCCGTGGCCTGAAAAAAGGTGTGGTGGTGGACATCGAGTCAACGGTGCAGTCCATTCAGCAGGCCATTGATGAAGCCCAGCAAATGGCCGAATGCCATATTCATTCAGCCTATGTCGGGCTGGCTGGCAGCCATATCAGTAGTCAGAACTCGGACGGTGCGGTTGCCATCCACAATGGCGAGGTCAGCCGGATGGATCTGGAGCGGGTGCTGGACGCTGCCCAGGCGGTGCCGGTTGCTGCCGACAAACGCATTCTGCACACCCTGCCGCAGGACTACATTATCGACAAGCAGGAAGGTGTGCGGCAGCCGCTGGGCATGTCCGGCGTGCGACTGGAAGCACGGGTACACGTGGTGACCTGCTCCACCAATGCCGCCCAGAACGTGGAAAAGTGCGTCAGCCGCTGTGGCATCCAGCTGGACGGCACCATTCTGGAGCAGCTGGCCTCGTCAATGGCGGTGCTGACCGATGACGAAAAAGAGCTGGGTGTCTGTCTGGTCGATATTGGCAGCGGCACCACGGATATTGCCATTTTCACTGATGGCGCCATCCGTTATACCGAGGTGATTCCGGTGGCGGGTGACCATGTCACCAACGACATTGCGATGGCGCTGCGCACTCCGGTGCAGTATGCGGAAGACATCAAAATCCGCTATGCCTGTGCGCTGGCCAAGCTGGCCCACCCGGATGAAACCATCAAGGTGCCCAGTGTCGGCGACCGGGCACCGCGCGACCTGTCACGCCAGATTCTGGCTGAAGTGGTGGAGGCACGTTATGAAGAACTGTTCCAGCTGATTCACGGCAAGATCCGTGGCAGCGGCTATGAAGACATGATTCCGGCCGGCATTGTGCTGACCGGCGGCACCGCCAAGATGGAAGGTGCGGTCGAGCTGGCGGAAGAAATTTTCCATATGCCGGTGCGACTGGGCGGTCCCCAGGGCATCCGGGGTATGGCCGACATCATGCGCAACCCCGTCTATTCAACAGCGGTAGGCCTGCTGAAATACGGCCTGCAGCGGCAACAGGACATCACCCATCCGGAACGCAAGGATGGTGGAGTGCCCGTCAACCGGGCAAACAACATGCTCCAGCGTGTACGGCGCTGGGTACAGAACAATTTTTAACTAAAAATAGCCGGCTTGCAGCCGGCAACATACAAAAGGTAAGGAGAGCATTATGTTCGATCTGGTAGACCAAACTTCAAAAAGCGCAATCATCAAGGTGGTTGGTGTGGGTGGTGGCGGCGGCAACGCCATCAACCACATGATCAATAACAACATCGAGGGTGTCGAGTTCATCTGTGCCAACACGGATGCCCAGGCGCTGAAAAGCGTCGACTCGCGCACCGTGCTGCAACTGGGTACCAGTGTTACCCGGGGGCTGGGTGCCGGTACCAATCCGGACATCGGCCGCCAGGCTGCCGAAGAAGACCGCGAGCGCATCCGTGAAGTACTGGAAGGCGCCGACATGGTATTTATTGCGACCGGCATGGGCGGCGGTACCGGTACCGGTGCAGCGCCGGTTATTGCCCAGGTCGCCAAGGAAGCCGGCATTCTGACCGTGGCGGTGGTGACCCGTCCGTTTCCGTTTGAAGGCAAGCGCCGCCTGAAAATTGCTGACGAAGGCATCCAGGAACTGGCCCAGCACTGCGATTCGCTGATCACCATTCCGAACGAAAAACTGCTGACCATTCTTGGCAAGGAAGCCAGCCTGCTGAGCGCCTTTGCCAAGGCTGACGATGTACTGGCCGGTGCGGTACGCGGCATTTCCGACATCATCAAGCGTCCGGGCATGATCAACGTTGACTTTGCCGACGTGCGCACCGTGATGAGCGAAATGGGCATGGCGATGATGGGTACCGGCCGGGCCAGTGGCCCCAACCGTGCCCGCGAGGCCACCGAGGAAGCCATCCACAACCCGCTGCTGGATGACATCAACCTGAAAGGTGCCCGCGGCATCCTGGTCAACATCACGGCCGGTCCAGATCTGGGCATGCACGAGTTTGCCGAAGTGGCCGAGGTCATCGACACCTATGCCGATGAAAACGCACTGGTCAAGATTGGTACCGCCATTGACCCCGACATGCGGGACGAGCTGCACGTGACGGTTGTGGTGACCGGTCTGGTGGGTCGTGCCGAGCGTCCGGTCAAGGTGGTCGACAATACCCAGCAGCAGGAAACTCCGACGGGCCTTGTTGCCCGGGTGGTGGGTGACAGCTATGCGGAAGACGACTATTCGCGCTTTGATCGTCCGGCTTCAATGCGCCGTGACCACAAGACCAGTGTCCAGACCAGCAGCGTTAGCAGCCCGGTTGATTCGCACGATTACCTGGATATTCCTGCGTTTGTGCGCCGTCAGGCCGACTAAGGAAGCAATGCTTTGGTTGCGGTTGAGGCTGTGGCCGCATTTCTTTATTGGCGTGGCATCTGGTAAGATGCCCGCCAATTGAAAACCGCTCGCAACTTTGATGGCTACGACATTCGCATGATCAGACAACGCACCCTGAAAAATACCATTCGTGCCACCGGCATTGGCCTGCATTCGGGCGAAAAAATTTACCTGACGCTACGGCCGGCACCGGTTGATACCGGCATCATCTTTCGCCGCATGGATCTTGATCCGGCGGTGGAAATCCGTGCCCTGGCCGGCAATGTGGGCGAAACCACCATGTCGACCACGCTGAGCAATGGCGATGTCAAGGTGGATACCGTCGAGCACCTGCTGTCGGCCATGGCCGGGCTGGGGATCGACAATGCCTACGTGGAGCTGTCCGCTCCGGAGGTGCCGATCATGGATGGTAGTGCCGGTCCTTTTGTGTTTTTGCTGCAGTCGGCCGGCCTGGAAGAACAGGAAGCGCCCAAGCAGTTCATTCGCATTTTGCGGGAAGTGACCGTAACGGATGGCGAGAAGAAAGCGACATTTTTGCCGTTTGAAGGGTTCAAGGTCAGTTTTGAAATCGACTTCGACCATCCGGTTTTTGCCGGTCGTACCCAGACGGCCAGTGTCGATTTTTCCAGCACCTCGTTCGTCAAGGAAGTCAGCCGGGCCCGTACCTTCGGCTTTATGCGTGACATTGAGTACCTGCGTGCCAACAACCTGGCGCTGGGTGGCAGTGTTGAAAATGCCATTGTGGTGGACGAGCAAGACGTGCTGAATGAAGACGGCCTGCGTTATGAGGACGAATTCGTCAAGCACAAGATTCTGGATGCCATTGGCGACCTCTACCTGCTGGGTAAAAGCCTGATTGGCGAGTTTCGCGGTTTCAAGTCGGGACATGCGCTGAACAACCAGCTGCTGCGGACCCTGCTTGAGCAGAAAGATGCCTGGGAAGTGGTTACCTTCGAAGATGCGAGCACCGCTCCGATTTCTTATATGAGACCGGCTGCGGCGCAATAACTTTTGTTTTTCATACCTTTTTCACCGGCCGCTTTGCGGCCGTTTTTTTTGCCTGAAACAAGCCCGGTGCCGGAAATTGTGAGGTGTTTCACAGATCCGGAAAATATCCGGCGTTGCGACAAAATAACGCTATTCTGGGTTTGTGTCAGGACCGCCAAGGGCCTGCAGCAGGAAGGCAAGCTCCGGGCCACAGGATTTGGCTGGCAAGGATGTCATGGAGCGGTCAATGGATAGACCGGCAGGGAAGCAAAACGGGTAGTGCGCAGGCACATACCCGTTTTTTTATGGCCCAATTCAGCCGGGCACAGTTGCGTCAGTCGTTCCAGCGGCCGGGCGAGTATGAAAAGACCGGCAGTGACCATTTCCAGCGCAAGGCAGCCAGCCGCAAGCTTAGCCCCAGCGCAAAGGAAATCAGCAGGTTGATATTTTCATCCACCTGCAGGTAGCGCATGCCCAGGTAGAGAATGGCGACCACCAGCGACACGCTGGCGTAGAGCTCGTGACGCAGCACCTGGGGCGTGCGGTTGCAGAGAATGTCGCGCAGGATGCCGCCAAAGATGCCGGTGGTCATGCCGGCCATGATGGTAACCGTCAGGTGGTAGTCGTGCTTGATGGCGACGTTGCAGCCAATGATGGTAAAGGCGACCAGGCCCAGCGAGTCAACCAGCAGGAAGATGCGGTTGAGCCGGCGCATGTACTTGGCAATCACCACGGTAAACATGCCGGCACCAATGGTGAGGTAAATGTATTCCGGGTGCTGGGTCCAGGTGACCGGGTAGTGGCCGAGCAGGATGTCGCGCACGGTGCCGCCGCCAAGGGCCGTCAGAAAGGCAACCAGGGCTACGCCAAACAGGTCCATGTTGCGGCGTCCGGCTGCCAGTGCGCCCGACATGGCTTCGGCAGTAATGGCAATAATGAAAATATAGGTCAGCATGGGTATCTCCGGTACAGGGCTACGCACAAGCAGGCTGAGTGCGCTTGTGTCTGCATGATGCCACTCCCCCTGTCCTTGATACCTGAGAGTTTATGCAGCCGTTGGCTGCTTGCCCCTTCGGTGGGTTGCCTGGCAACCGCTCTCCAGATGGCTGAAATCAGTCCTGCAGTACTTGGGCCTGAGCGTTTATGGGAGTTTGCGCCTTCGGCGGGTACAATCCACTCTCCTGCAGGGACATGCATTATACTACGCCGGTTTCGGAGCACGCTGAATAATACTTTAAGTGCGGACTGGCCGGTCAAAGCATGCCGGTTTGTCGGTCAGCTATGGTTTCATGTGCTACTGTCGGGTTGCCCGCCGCAGGCGTAAAATGGCAAAACTGGTGTAACGCCAGGCCACCCTTTTACCTGTTTCAGGAAAAATCATGTCGTATTCCCTTGAGAGTTTTCTTTCATCTGTTCGTCAGCGTGACCCGGCCCAGCCCGAGTTTCACCAGGCGGTCGAAGAAGTTTTGCGCACCCTCTGGCCATTTCTTGAGGCCAATCCGCACTATATGAAAGCGGGTATCATCGAGCGCATGGTCGAGCCGGAGCGGGTCATCATGTTTCGTGTGCCCTGGGTGGATGATGCCGGCAAGGTGCATGTCAACCGTGGTTACCGAATCCAGATGAACAGTGCCATTGGTCCTTACAAGGGCGGCATCCGTTTTCACCCTTCGGTCAACCTGGGTGTGCTCAAATTCCTGGCGTTCGAACAGACCTTTAAAAACTCGCTGACCTCGTTGCCCATGGGCGGCGGCAAGGGTGGCGCCGACTTTGATCCCAAGGGCAAGTCGGAGCAGGAAGTCATGCGCTTCTGCCAGTCATTCATGAACGAGCTGTACCGCCATATTGGCCATAACCTCGACGTGCCGGCCGGTGACATTGGTGTCGGTGCCCGGGAAGTGGGCTACATGTTTGGTCACTACAAGCGGCTGGCCAACGAGTTCACCTCGGTGTTTACCGGCAAAGGCATGACTTACGGCGGCAGCCTGATCCGTCCGGAAGCCACCGGTTACGGCTGTGTCTATTTTGCCGAGCAGATGCTGCGCAGCATCAAGCGCCGCTTTGAGGGCCAGCGGGTGGCCATTTCCGGCTCGGGCAACGTAGCCCAGTATGCGGCCCAGAAAGTGATGGAGCTGGGCGGCAAGGTGATCAGCCTGTCCGACTCTGGTGGCACCCTGTATATGCCGGAGGGCATGAACAGCGAGCACTGGGCCTATTTGATGGATCTGAAAACCGTGCGCCGTGGCCGCATTGAAGAAATGGCGCGCGAGTACGGCGGCCAGTTTTTCCCGGGCCAGCGGCCGTGGCACCTGGAGTGTGACATTGCCATGCCGTGCGCCACCCAGAACGAACTGGATGGTGACGATGCCCGCCGGCTGATCAGCAATGGCTGTGTCTGTGTGGTGGAAGGTGCCAACATGCCGTCGACCCTGGAGGCGGTCGACCTGTTTGACGCCTCCGGCATTTTGTATGCGCCGGGCAAGGCATCCAACGCCGGTGGTGTGGCGGTCAGTGGCCTGGAAATGACCCAGAACGCCATGCGCCTGCTGTGGACCGACGGCGAAGTCGATGCCAAGCTGCATGCCATCATGCAGGGCATTCATGCCTCCTGCGTCACCTATGGCAAGGAGGACGGCAAGGTCAACTATGTCAAGGGCGCCAACCTGGCCGGTTTCGTCAAGGTGGCCGATGCCATGCTGGCGCAGGGTATCGTTTAAGGCCGTCAGGCGGGTAGCACGGCTGATGGCAACCCGGACTTCCGGGGCGGCAATCCGGTTGTCGTCCCGGTTTTTGTTATAAACAGAGCGTCAGGCTGCGTGCAACGGGAGTAGCCGGCAACACACACTGGATGAGTTATGACCGAACATGATCTGGCAGATTTGCGTCTGCCGGCAACGCAGTTGACCCACGCACTGGATAGCGGGCTGTTCCCCTTTGCCGACACCACAACGCTGGAACCGTTTTCCGGTGTACTGGGGCAGGAACAGGCGGTAGAGGCGCTGGAGTTTGGTGTTGCCATGTCCAGGTCGGGCTATAACCTGTTTGTCATGGGCGAACCGGGGTCGGGCCGCTTTTCCTATGTACAGCGTTACCTGAAACAGGTGGCAAGCCTGGCGCCGGTGCCATCCGACTGGCTCTATGTCAATAATTTTGAAGAGCCGCGCGAACCTCATGCCATTGAACTGCCCGGCGGTGCCGGCAGTGAATTTTGCAGTGATATTGATGCGCTGCTGGAAACCATTCTGGCGTCGTTTCCGGCGGTGTTCGAGACACCGGGCTGGCAACAGAAAAAAAGCGCCATCGATCGTGACTTCAACAAAAAGTACGACCGTGCGCTGGACCGCATAGAAAAACTGGCGCTGGACCGCAACATTGCGCTCTATCGTGACAGCAGCAACATTGCCTTTACCCCGATGTTTGAAGGCCGTGCGCTGGACGAAGCCGAGTTTTCCCAGCGCCCGGAAGCCGAGCGGGAGCGCTTTCACGAGGATATTGCCTGGCTGGAGGAGCAGCTCAACACCGAATTGTCGAGCTTGCCGCTGTGGAAGCGCGAATCCAGCAATGCACTGCGCCAGTTGAACGAAGAAACCATCAGCCTGGCGCTGGAGCCGGCGATGTCGGCGCTGGCCGGCAAATATGCCGAATACCCCAGCGTGCAGGCGTTTTTACAGGCCATGCGGGGCCATCTGCTGAAAACCGTTGTTGAGCAACTGGTTGATGAGGAACACGGCGACAGTATTCGTCGCAAACTGTTGCAGGAGCAGTATGCACCCAACCGGGTCATGGGGCACTGCCATCAGGGGGGCGCCCCGGTGGTGTTCGAGTCGCACCCCACTTACGACAACCTGTTTGGCCGTATTGAGTACAGCTCGGAGCAGGGCATGTTGTACACCAACTACCGCCAGCTGCGTCCCGGCGCCCTGCACCGTGCCAATGGCGGCTATCTGATTCTGGAAGCGGAAAAGCTGCTGTCCGAGCCCTTTGTCTGGGAAGCGCTGAAGCGCGCGCTGCACTCCCGCCAGTTGCGGATGGAGTCGCCGTTGCAGGAACTGAGCCGCATGGCCACGGTTACCCTGGCGCCGGCGGTGCTGGCACTGGATGTGAAAGTGGTGGTGATTGGCTCGCGCGAACTGTATTACGCCCTGCAAGAGCTGGACCCGGATTTTCAGGACATGTTCCGGGTGCTGGTGGATTTTGAGGAAGACCTGCCGCTGACGCCGGCCAACCTTGAGCATTTTGCCCGCCTGATCCGCAACCGTACCGCCGAAGAGGGCTTGCTGCCGCTGTCCCGCTGTGCGGTGATGCGGCTGGCCGGTTACAGCATGCGGCTGTGCGAGCACCAGCAGCGGTTGTCGGCACAGCTGTCGGATGTGTTTCAGGTGATCAGCGAGGCGGACTACCTGTGCCGGCGCAGCGGTGGCAACCAGGTCACGCAGCAGCAGGTGGATGAAGCCATTGCTGCCCGGGCCCGGCGTACCGGCCGGGTGTCGCGCCGCATTCTGGATGACATGTTGTCGGGCATCATCCTGATTGATACCGAAGGTGCTGCCATTGGCAAGTGTAATGGCTTGACCGTACTGGAAGCGGGCGACTCGTCGTTTGGCATTCCGGCCCGTATTTCGGCCACGGTTTATCCGGGCAGCAACGGTATTGTCGATATTGAGCGCGAAGTCAGCCTGGGCCAGTCGATTCACTCCAAGGGGGTGATGATCCTGACCGGCTACCTGGGCAGCCATTACGCCCAGGAGTATCCGTTGTCGATCTCGGCCAGCATTGCACTGGAACAGTCTTATGGCTATGTCGATGGTGACAGTGCCTCGCTGGGCGAGGTCTGTGCGCTGATTTCGGCACTGGCCCGGGTGCCGTTGAAGCAGTGTTTTGCCATTACCGGCTCCATCAACCAGTTTGGTGAAGTGCAGGCGGTGGGCGGCGTAAACGAGAAAATCGAAGGTTTTTTCAAGCTTTGCAACGAGCGCGGACTGACTGGCGAGCAGGGTGTCATTATCCCGAGGGCCAATCAGTCCAGTCTGGTACTGTCAGCCGAGGTGCTGGCAGCGGCTGCGCAGGGCCGCTTTTCGGTGTACGTGGTTGACCGGGTGGAGCAGGCGCTGGCTCTGCTGAGTGGTGAAAACCCCGGCGAATTGCGTGACGACGGCAGCTTTGCACCGGGCAGTATCAACGACAAGGTGGTGGCACGGCTCAAGTCGATTGCTGACAGCGGACTGGAGCGCGAGGGCAGTGACGGCGATGAGCGCAGTGAGACTGCCGACCGCGGGTGTGACCAGGCAACGCCGGTAATCTGCTGACTGGCAGCGCACAAAAATTTCTGCAAAAAAAAATTGAACATTGAGGCGGCATGGCTTTAAAGTTGTCTGCCGCAAAAAAGGGCAGGGATGCAAGGATATATGCAAGGCATCACCCATGCCGCGCAGGAGGCGAGTGGTGGCTGCTCCAGACAGCAGCACATCCGGTGACAGGGATGCGACACGCCGGCCTCCCGAATACATACAACAGATTTAAAGAAGGTAAATTATGTCAACCACATCGTTTCGTACAGAGCACGACCTGCTGGGCGAACTGCCCGTTTCTGCTGACGCCTATTACGGGGTTCAGACGCTGCGTGCAATGCACAACTTCAACCTGAGCGGTGTGCCGTTGTCCGATTACCCCGATTTCATTCGTGCGCTGGCGATGGTCAAGCAGGCGTCCGCCGATGCCAATCACCAGCTTGGCTACCTGGATGCCGCCAAACATGCCGCCATTACCGCCGGCTGCAAAAAATTGATCAACGGCGAACATCACGACCAGTTTATTGTTGACATGATCCAGGGCGGTGCCGGCACCTCCACCAACATGAACGCCAACGAAGTCATTGCCAACCTGGGCCTGGAAAGCATGGGCTGCGAAAAAGGCGACTACGACCGTCTGCACCCCAACAATGACGTCAACATGGCACAGTCCACCAACGACGCTTACCCCAGCGCCATCAAAGTGGGCCTGCTGCTGGGCCAGGCCGCCCTGCAGGACAGCCTGAGCCAGCTGGTGGCCGCTTTTGACCGCAAGGCTGACGAATTTTCCGGCATGCTGAAAATGGGTCGTACCCAGCTGCAGGACGCTGTACCCATGACCCTGGGGCAGGAATTCAAGGCCTTTGCCAATAACCTGCGTGACGATATTGCCCGTCTGCAAACCATGGCCCGCGAACAGTTCTGCCCGGTCAACATGGGCGGCACCGCCATTGGTACCGGCATCAATGCCGATCCCCGTTACCAGGGGCTGGTGGTCGAGCGCCTGGCGGCCATCAGTGGCCACCCGATCTGTGCCGCTGCCGACCTGATCGAAGCAACTTACGACATGGGTGGCTTCATTCTGTACTCGGGCATGCTCAAGCGTACCGCCACCAAACTGTCCAAAATCTGTAACGACCTGCGTCTGCTGTCCAGCGGTCCCCGTACCGGTCTGGGCGAAATCAACCTGCCAGCCCGCCAGCCCGGCAGCTCGATCATGCCGGGCAAGGTCAACCCGGTGATTCCGGAAGCGGTCAACCAGGTGGCTTTCCATATTATTGGCAACGACGTGGCCATCACCATGGCGGCCGAAGCGGGCCAGTTGCAGCTGAACGTGATGGAACCGCTGATTGCCTGGAAAATGTTCGAGTCCATTCGCCTGCTGCAGCGCTCCATGGACATGTTGCGCGAGCAGTGCATTGACGGCATTACCGCCAATGTTGAACACAGTCGCAAACTGATGGAGCACTCCATCGGTCTGGTGACTGCGCTCAACCCGTACATTGGTTACGAAAACTCGTCACGTATTGCCAAAAAAGCACTGGCCAGCGGCCGTGGCGTGCTGGAGCTGGTGCGTGAAGAGCAGCTGCTGGACGAGGCAATGCTGATGGATATCCTCAAGCCGGAAAACATGATTGCGCCACGCCAGGTGGGCGGCAAGAAGTAAAGGACGGCTTTGACAACAGCTGCAAGCAAATGGCCACAATAGTGGCCATTTGTTATTATGGATTCCTTGCCATAGGGCAGGGTTTTTGCAGTACGTCTCTGCTATACTTCACACCAGCGTTAACAATGCGGTGCGCAAGGGGGCGAGATGCTGTTACTGGCTGCAGACATCGGTGGAACCAAGTCGTGGTTGCAAGTCCGCAATCAGGCGAGTAACCGTCTGGTGGCTGACGCCCTGTATGCCAGTGCCGAATTTCCGTCCCTTGCCAGTCTGGTCAGCCACTTTCGGGCTGAACATGATCTGCCCGCCCTGGATGGTGCCTGTCTTGGTTTGCCGGGTCCGGTGGATGGCCGGGTGGCACGGTTGACCAATCTGCCCTGGGAGGTCTGCGCCGACCAGTTGCAAGCCGACTGTGGCACCGGCCCGGTCCAGCTGGTCAACGATTTCCAGGCTGCGGCGCTGGGTATTGATGCCCTTGAACCTCATCAGCAGCTCTTGCTGCACCCGGGCGAGCCGCTGGCCAGCGGGCACCGGCTGGTGGTGGGGGCCGGTACCGGGCTGGGCGTATCGCCGGTGATGGCCACGCCGGCCGGGTATGTACCGGTCGCCTGCGAGGGCGGTCACATGGATTTTGCACCAGCCACCCTGTGCGAGCAGGCCCTGCAAGCCTGGCTCTGGCCACACTGGCCCCATCTTTCTTATGAGCGCGTGCTGTCCGGTCCCGGGCTGCAGGTGCTGTATCTTTTTTTCTCCGGTGCCAGCGGGCCCGATCTGGCGGCTGCACCCGCTGCTGCCGAGGTGACCGCCATGGCCGATGCCGGTGTACCGGCGGCGGTTGAGGCGTTGGAAACCTTTGTCAGCATCTATGGCGGTTTTCTGGGCAATCTGGCACTGCTGTGGCCGGCCCGGGGCGGCATCTATATTGCTGGCGGCATTGCGACAAAAATCCTGCCCTGGTTGCAGGCGCCCGCTTTTTTGCAGGCGCTGCACGGCAAGGGCCGCATGAGTGATGTTGTAAACAAGATGCCTGTCATTTTGGTGACCGACCCGGCCCTTGGCCTCAAGGGCGCCATGCAGCAGGCGATAAAAAATGCAAAACAATTGTGGGGGTTCGAATGATGGAAGACTATACCCAGGTCCAGTCGGTAACTACGCTGACCCGCAACACCCTGGCGCTGGTACTGGCCGGAGGCGAGGGCAGCCGGCTCAAGCAGCTAACCCAGTGGCGGGCCAAACCGGCGGTACCCTTTGGTGGCAAATATCGCATTATCGACTTCGTGCTGTCCAACTGCGTCAACTCGGGCATTCGCAAAATTGGCGTACTGACTCAGTACAAGTCCCACTCCCTGATCCGCCATGTGCAGCGTGCCTGGAACTTCATGCGCTATGAAATTGGCGAGTTTGTCGAGTTGCTGCCAGCTCAGCAGCGCACCGGCAAGGACTGGTATCTGGGCACGGCTGACGCCCTGTACCAAAACCTGGACATCCTGCGCCGCTATAGCCCCGACTACGTGCTGGTGCTGGGGGGCGACCACATTTATTCCATGGACTACAGCGAAATGCTGCTGGCCCATGCCCGCTCGGGTGCCGATGTCACCATTGGCTGCATTGAGGTGCCGGTAGCCGACGCCACCGGTTTTGGCGTGATGTCGGTTGATGAAAGCTTCAAGGTGACCCGCTTTACCGAAAAGCCGGCCAACCCCGAGTCCATGCCCGGCAAGCCCGGCATTGCACTGGCCTCCATGGGCATTTACATCTTCTCGACCCGCTTCCTGTTTGAAAAGCTGATTGAAGACCACGATAACCCGGACTCCAGCAACGACTTCGGCAAGGACATCATTCCTTCCATTATCAGTACCCACAAAGTCCAGGCCTATCCGTTTCAGAATGAAGAAGGGCTGCCGGCTTACTGGCGTGATGTGGGTACCCTGGAGTCTTATTGGCAGGCCAACATGGATCTGTGCTCGATTGTGCCCGAGCTGAACCTGTATGACCGTGACTGGCCAATCTGGACCTACCAGGCCCAGCTGCCGCCGGCCAAGTTCACCTTCGACGACGAGGGACGCCGTGGCCAGGCCATCGACTCGCTGATTTCGGCCGGTTGCATCATCTCGGGCGCCAAGGTCAAGCGGTCGGTCATTTCCAGCGGTTGCACCATTCACAGTTTCAGCCAGATCAAGGATACCGTGATTCTGCCCCGGGTCGAGGTGGGCCGGGACTGTGTCATCCAAAATGCCATTATTGATAAAGGCTGCTATATTCCGTGCGGTACCCAGATTGGCGTCGATCCCGAAGCCGACCGGCAACGGTTTTATGTGGATGAGAAAGGCCTAGTGCTGGTAACGCCAGCCATGCTGGGCCAATCGCTGAACTTTACACGCTGACCGCCACCAGGCGGGCGCAGTGTGCCAGGACGGACCTGACTCAAGGGAATTGTCGGATCAAGGGCGTCGGCCACCGGCCGCCGCCCGTTCTCTGGGTGACTGCCGGGGAGACTGTGCGGGACTAAGCTGTGACACATCAAAGCAAATTGAAGCTGGCCCTGTGCTGGCATATGCATCAGCCACATTACCGGGACGGCAAAGACGGTGCTTACCGTTTGCCCTGGGTATACTTGCACGCCATCAAGGATTACACCGACATGGTGGCCCACCTGGAAGCCTGCCCGGCCGCCCGGGTCACGGTCAACTTTGCTCCGGTTTTGCTGCAGCAGCTGGATGACTATGTACAGCAGCTGGAAGGCTGGCTGCAACAGGGGCGTGCCATGCAGGACATCCAGCTGAATCTGCTGTCCGGCACCACGCCCGTTCCTGCCGATGTGGCGGGCCGGCAGCAGGTACTGCAGGACTGCCAGCGTGCCCACCAGCCCACCATGATTGCGCCTTATGCCGTGTTCCAGGGCTTGCTGGACAGCTGCCAGCCATTGTTGCAACACGCCGCACTGGACGGTGAGGGCCTGCGCTACTTGGACGAGCAATTCTTTTATGATTTGCTGGTGTGGTACCACCTCGCCTGGATGGGCGTCAGTGTACGCCAGGCCGACCCCCGGGTTGGGCAGCTGATGGACAAGGCCCGCTGTTTTGATGCCGCCGACCGCCGTACCCTGATCAGCATCATGCACGATGCCATGCACGACCTGATTCCCCGTTATCGCCGGCTGCTGGAAAGCGGCCAGATTGAGCTGGCTACTTCGCCCTACGGGCACCCGATAGTACCTCTGCTGCTGGACTTTGATGCCATGCGCGACACCCTGCCGGACGCACCGGCCCCCGAGCATGCAGCCTATCCGGGCGGCGACGAGCGGGCCCGCTGGCACCTGCAGCAGGGTATCGAGGTGTTTGAACACTACTTTGGCCAGCGTCCGCATGGTGTCTGGTTGTCGGAAGGCGGGGTCAGTTCGGCGGCGGTATCGTTGCTGGATGAATTCGACATCAACTGGACTGCAACCGGGCAGGCGGTCTGGTATCACTCCTGTGTGCGTTCCGGTTTGGGCCAGTCGCGCAGTTGCAACCGTGCGCTGTATCAGCCGGCCCGGCATAACGGCTCCGGCTGCAACCTGTTTTTCCGTGATGACGGCCTGTCCGACCTGATCGGTTTTCAGTACAAAAGCTGGAATGCGGTTGATGCTGCCCGCGACTTTGCCCGCCACCTGGAAAACATTGCCAATTTCCTTGGTGACCGGGTGGAGGAGCATGTGGTCAGCGTCATTCTTGATGGTGAAAACGCCTGGGAATATTACCCGGACAATGCCCACCAGTTTTTGCAGGCGTTGTATCACGAGTTGACCCACCACCCCCGCATTGAAATGACCACCTTCAGCGACAGCCTGAAGCAGCATGTGCAGGCGCTGGACATGCCCGTCCTCAGTGCCGGCAGCTGGGTGTATGGCAGCTTCTCAACCTGGATTGGTGAAACCGATAAAAACCGGGGCTGGGACCTGCTGGTTGAGGCCAAGCAGGCCTTTGACCGGGCACTGGCCAGTGGTCGCCTGGATGCTGCACAGCAGAAAGCCGCCACCGCCCAGCTGGCCATTTGCGAAGGTTCTGACTGGTTCTGGTGGTTTGGCGATTACAACCCGGCCGACAGCGTGCGCGACTTTGAGCAGCTGTATCGCCAGCACCTGGAAAAGCTGTATCAGCTGCTGGGCGAGCCGGTACCGGGCAACCTCGAACAGCCGGTGTCACTGGGCGGCGGGCACATGGAAAACTCGGGCACCATGAGACGCAACTAAGACAAGAACAGATGCCGGAATCGCTGGTGATACAGCGGGGATGGAAATGACAGCAAACAAGGAATTTTATGACTGAACGTGTAGCAGGGGTGCTGTTGCATCCGACTTCGCTTCCGAACCGGACACTGGATGAGCATGCCGGTTATTTCCTGGACTGGATGCAGGAATCAGGTCTTTCCATCTGGCAGGTGTTGCCGTTGACCGAGCCCCATGCCGACTTGTCGCCCTACCATGCGTTGTCGGCCTTTGCCCTTAACCTGCGGCTGTTGCCGGCGGGGTGGGAGCAACAGGTTGACGAAGCCGGGTTTGAACAGTATTTGCAAAACCCGCCGCACTGGCTGAGCGACTATGCGCTGTTTATGGTATTGAACGAGCAGTTTGGCGGGAGGTGCTGGTCGGGCTGGCCGGAAGCCTATCGTTTGCGCGATCCGCAGGCGCTGGCCGAACTGGAGCAGCGCCACAGCGAGCGTATCCGGCACTTGAAAAAAGCCCAGTTCCAGCTGGCTGCCCTCTGGCAGGAGTTGCGCAACAAGGCGCATGGCCATGGTATTCAGCTGTTTGGCGACATGCCGATTTTTGTGGCTTACAACAGCGTTGAGGTCTGGGTACAGCCGCAACAGTTCAAGCTTGACGACAACCTGCGCCCGACCGTGGTAACCGGCGTGCCGCCGGACTATTTTTCCGAAACCGGCCAGCGTTGGGGCAACCCCCACTATAACTGGGAGGTGATGGCGGCAGACAACTTCGGCTGGTGGTGCCGCAGGGTGGAAGCTGCCCTGGAGCTGTTTGACCTGGTGCGCATTGACCATTTCCGTGGTCTGGAAGCCAGCTGGGAAATTGACGCCAGCGAACCCACCGCCATCAATGGCAGCTGGCAGAAAGCTCCGGGCGAGCAGTTGCTGGCCCGCCTGCAACAAAGATTTGCACCGCTGCCGCTGGTGGCCGAAGACCTGGGCATCATCACGCCCGAGGTGGTGGCCCTGAAAGAGCAGTTTGGCCTGCCCGGCATGTCGGTGTTGCAGTTCGGCTTCAGCGGTTTGCCCGACAACCCGCACGCCCCGGACAGCCTGGTGCGGGACTCGGTGGTCTACACCGGTACCCACGATAACGATACCACCATGGGCTGGCTGGAAACCCTGCATCCGGGAACCCGCGACTGGATGATGGAGCAGGTGGCACAGCATGCCGGTGAAATGCCCTGGCCGCTGATAGTGACCGGCCTGATGTCGGTTGCCGACCGGGTGATCATCCCCATGCAGGACTGGCTGGGGCTGGATGGCAGCCACCGCATGAATGTGCCTGGCACCATTGAAAATAACTGGCTCTGGCAATTCCAGTGGGAACAGCTGCCGGAAGGCCTGGCAGACCGCATTCGCCACTGGGTCGAACAGAGCAACCGCCTTAAACAGGCAGGAGAAACACCATGAATCAGGAACTGGTTACCCGTCTCGAACAGGGCCGCCTGCATGATCCTTTCCAGTTGCTCGGGGCACACCCCAGTGGCAAGGGCTATGAAATCCGGGTCTGGATGCCGACCGCCAAACAGGTCCGGCTGGAAAACCGGCTGCTGATGCAGCGCCAGACCGACAGCGGGCTGTTCAGTCTTACGCTGACTACCAAAGCTTTCAAAGAGTTGCCGCTGCACTACGACGTGCACTGGGATGATTACAACGGCGAGTCCTATAGCCAGGTGTCGCCTTATTCGTTTCAGCCGATGCTGGGCGAGCTGGATTTGCACCTGTTTGCCGAAGGTCAGCACTGGCAAATTTACGAGCACCTGGGTGCGCAGCAAGTGACGGTAGACGGCATCAGCGGCGTACGCTTTGCCGTGTGGGCACCTTCGGCCGAGCGTGTTTCCGTGGTCGGCGACTTCAACGGCTGGCACGGTTTCCGCCATCCCATGCGTAGCCTGGGCGGCTCCGGTGTATGGGAGCTGTTCATGCCCGGCCTGCAGCAGGGCGACAACTACAAGTTTGAGATCCGCAACGCCAACACCGGCGACGTGTTCAGCAAAACCGACCCCTACGCCCGCGCCATGGAGCTGCGCCCGCAAACGGCCTCCTATGTGTTCAACAGCCACTACCAGTGGCGTGATGCCGGCTGGCTGGAACAGCGCAAAGACTTCCGCTGGAACAAAAAGCCGGTCAGCATCTACGAATTGCACCTGGGTTCCTGGCAACGTGATGATGCCGGCGAGTTCCTCAATTACCGTGAAATAGCCCACCGGCTGGTGGAATACGTCAGCTGGATGGGCTACACCCATATCGAGCTGATGCCGATCAGCGAGCATCCGCTGGACCAGTCCTGGGGCTACCAGACCTCCGGTTACTTTGCCCCCACCAGCCGTTTTGGTTCGCCGGACGACTTCCGCTACTTTATCGACCATTGTCACCAGCACGGCATTGGCGTGTTCCTGGACTGGGTGCCGGCGCACTTTCCCAAGGACTTCTTTGCGCTGGCGCGCTTTGACGGCTCAGCGCTGTACGAACATGAAGATCCGCGGCTGGGCGAGCACCGTGACTGGGGCACCTATATTTTCAACTTTGGCCGCAACGAAGTACGCAACTTCCTGATTGCCAATGCGCTGTACTGGCTCAAGGAATTTCACATTGACGGCCTGCGCGTGGACGCAGTAGCGTCCATGCTGTATCTGGACTACTCCCGTGATGACGGCGACTGGGTGCCCAACCAGTACGGCGGCCGCGAAAATATTGATGCCATCAAGTTTTTGCAGCAGCTCAACTACGAGGTGCACAGCCAGCATCCGGGCGCTCTGGTAATGGCCGAGGAGTCCACCTCCTGGCCGATGGTATCCCGTCCCACCTGGATGGGTGGCCTGGGCTTCTCCATGAAATGGAATATGGGCTGGATGAACGACACCCTCGACTACTTCAGCAAGGATCCGGTGTACCGTCCGTTCCACCACAACCAGCTGACTTTCAGCCAGGTATATGCCTACAGCGAAAACTTCATCCTGCCGTTCTCGCACGACGAAGTGGTGCACATGAAAGGTTCGCTGCCGGGCAAAATGCCGGGCGATGACTGGCAGAAAATGGCCAACCTGCGTCTGCTGCTTAGCTATCAGTGGTGCCACCCCGGCAAAAAATTGCTGTTCATGGGCTGCGACTTTGGCCAGTGGACCGAGTGGAACGACAGTACCAGCCTGCCCTGGCATCTGTGCGACCATGCCAACCACCGCGGCATCATGGAGCTGGTACGCCAGCTCAACCAGTTGTACCGCAGTGAAAGTGCCCTGCACGAACGTGATTTCGAGCACCAGGGCTTCAGCTGGATCGATTGCCATGACTACAACCAGTCGATCCTCAGCTTTGCCCGCCATGGCGAGACAGAAAGTCTTATTTGCGTATTCAACTTTACGCCGGTTCCCCGCCAGCGTTACCGCATCGGCCTGCCGGGCGACGGGGAATACCAGGAAATTTTCAATTCTGACTCCAGTCTGTTTGGCGGGAGTGATGTGGGTAACGGGGGAGCGCTCAAAATTGATCGTCATCCCTGGATGGGACAACCGGTCTCTGCCAGCCTGACCCTGCCCCCATTGGGTTGTGTCATATTCAAGAAAAAAACCAAAACAGAACATACCGTTACAAGTGTGGAACCCTGATGAGAATTTTGTTTGCAACGTCCGAAGCCCATCCTCTGGTTAAAACTGGCGGGCTGGCGGATGTATCGGGCAGCTTGCCCGTAGCCCTGGCCCAGCTGGGCCACGAAGTCCAGCTGGTCCTGCCGGCCTATCAAGGCGTGCTGGAAAAATATCCGGTGTATGAGGTGCTGTCCCGTTTTGCGGTCGGCGCCGCCGGTCGCACGCTGGACGTGCGGGTGCTGGCCGTGTGGGTGCCGGAGCTGGAACAAAAGGTCTGGCTGCTGGACATTCCCGAGCTGTTTGACCGGCCGGGCAACCCCTATCTGGGGCCCGATGGCCGGGACTGGTGGGACAATGGCGAGCGCTTTGCGGTGTTCTCGCGGGCGGTGGCGGAAATCGCCATGAACCGGGCCGGCCTCAACTGGCGGGCTGATGTGGTGCATGCCAACGACTGGCAAACCGGGCTGGTGCCCGCCTTCCTGGGCGAAGAGCACAACCCGCCCCGCACTGTATTTACCATCCACAACATGGCCTATGCCGGCTACTTTCCCAAGGCACTGTTCGACAGCCTGTGGCTGCCCTGGCAGTGGTGGGGTAGCGAAGGGGTCGAGTTTTACGGCCAGATGTCGATGCTCAAAGCGGGTATTCTCTATGCCGATGCGGTGACCACTGTCAGCCCCAGCTATGCCCGTGAAATCTGTACGGAAGAGTTTGCCTACGGCTTTGCCGGCATCATGCGCCAGACCCGTGACCAGGGCCGCCTGCACGGCATTCTCAACGGCATTGATGACCGGCACTGGAACCCGGCAACCGATCCCTACCTGTATGAAAACTACAGCCTGGGCAAGGGGCATGTGGCGGGCAAAAAACGCAATAAAATTGCCCTGTTGCAACATATGGGTGCGACCAGCGCCGAGCAGTCGGCAGAGCTGCCGCTGTTGGGCTTTATCGGCCGTCTGGTGACCCAGAAAGGCATTGACCTGATTCTGGATGTCATTCCCCGTTTGCTGGAACAGCGCCGCATCAATCTGGTGTGTGTGGGTAGTGGTGAGGCTTACTTTGAACAGGCGTTGCGTCAGCTGGCTGCCCGCTTCCCGGAGCACGCCTTTGTCCATATCGGTTATTCCGAAGCGCTGGCGCACCAGGTAGAAGCCGGTGCCGACCTGTTCCTGATGCCATCCCGGTTTGAACCCTGCGGGCTCAACCAGCTGTACAGTCTGGCCTACGGTACTTTGCCGCTGGTACACCATACCGGCGGGCTGGCCGACACCGTGGTCAATGCCAGCGATGAAAACCTGGCGCAAAAAACCGCCACCGGCTTTGTGTTTTATGATCCGGGCAGCCATGCCATGCGCTCGGCGCTGGAGCATGCCCTGTACCTGTACTCGAAGCCCCGTCAATGGCAACAGTTGCAGCGTACCGCCATGGAGCAATCTTTTACCTGGGAGCAAAGCGCCCGGGACTATGTTGATTTATATAGCAAGGAGAATTAAATGGACGCACAAGAACCAAGCTGCCAGATACGGCAGTCGCTCAGCAACGAGCAGTGCTATCTGGAGAACGACTTTCTCAACTACCTGCGTTACCACCTGGGCCGCGAGCAGACCTCCGATATCGATTACAAACTGCGGGCGCTGGTGTTGCTGGTGCGTGACCGGCTGGTAGAAAACTGGAAGAAAACCTGGGCCAGCTATCACGTGCAAACGCCCAGACGTGGTTATTACCTGTCCATGGAATTTCTGATTGGCCGCTCGCTGGGCAACAATCTGCTCAACCTCGGCCTGGAAGGCAATGTTGACGAGGCCCTGAAAGCGCTGGGCGAAGACCTGGAAACCATCGAAGAAAAAGAAATCGATGCCGGTCTGGGCAATGGTGGCCTGGGTCGTCTGGCCGCCTGTTTTATTGACAGCTGTGCCACCCTGCAGCTGCCGGTGATGGGTTATGGTCTGCGTTACGAGTACGGCATGTTCCGTCAGCTGATCAAAAATGGCTTTCAGGTGGAAGAACCCGACCACTGGCTGGCCTTTGGCAGCTATCCCTGGGAGCTGATGCGCTCCGAATACACCCGTATCATCAAGTTTGGTGGCTATTGCCGCGACTATGTAGACCCGAAAACCGACATGCACATTGTGCACTGGGAACACGGCGAAGAAGTGCTGGCAGTACCCTTTGACGTGCCGATCCCCGGCTACAAAAACCAGACCGTGAACACCTTGCGCCTGTGGCACGCCAAGGCCCAGGAAAGCTTCAAGCTCAATGCCTTTAACGCAGGTTCCTATTTTGAGGCAGTGGCCGCCGAAAACGAAGCCGAAAACATTACCAAGGTGCTGTACCCCAATGACAGCAGCGAGAGCGGCAAAGAACTGCGCCTGCGTCAGCAGTACTTCCTGGTGTCGGCCAGCCTGCAGGACGTACTGGCCAACTGGGAGCGCTTTAACGACAGCTACGACGGCTTTGCCGACAACAACGTATTCCAGCTCAACGATACTCACCCCAGCCTGGCGGTGGCCGAGCTGATGCGCCTGCTGATTGACGACAAGCGGCTGAGCTGGGACGAGGCCTGGAGCATAGTGACCCGCACCACGGCCTACACCAACCACACCTTGCTGCCGGAAGCGCTGGAGACCTGGCCGGGCGAGCTGATGGCCCGCCTGCTGCCCCGTCCGCTGCAGATCATCGAAGAAATCAACCGCCGCTTCCTGAGCGAAGTGGCGATGAAGTGGCCCGGCGATGTCGACCGCCAGCGTCGCATGTCGATCATCGGCGAACATGGCGAAGTGCGCATGGCTTACCTGGCGCTGGCCGGCAGCTATTCGGTCAACGGTGTGGCTGCGCTGCACTCGGAACTGCTGAAAGAAGGCCTGTTCAACGACTTCTATGAGCTGTGGCCACACAAGTTCAACAACAAAACCAACGGCGTGACGCCCCGCCGCTGGATGGCTGCCGCCAACCCCGGCCTGCGGGCGTTGCTGGACGAAGTGCTGGGCGAGGAATGGGTCACTGATCTGACCCGCCTGAAAAAGCTGGAAAACTATCTGGACGACAAAGCCTTCCGTCAAACCTGGCGTGACATCAAGCTGGAGAACAAACAGCGGCTGGCGGCACTGATCCAGCGCGAGACCGGAGTCAAGGTCAATCCGTCGGCGCTGTTTGACGTACAGGTCAAGCGTATCCACGAATACAAGCGCCAGCTGCTCAATGCACTGCACGTGATCCACCTGTATGCACGCATCAAGCGTGGCGACACCGCCAACTGGGTCAACCGCGTGGTGGTGTTTGGTGGCAAGGCAGCGCCCGGTTATCACATGGCCAAGCGCATCATCAAGCTGATCAACAACTTGGCCAAGGTGGTCAACCACGACCCTGAAGTGGGCGACAAGCTGAAAGTGGTGTTTATTCCCAACTACAGAGTGTCCACCATGGAGGTGATTGCTCCCGGTACCGACCTGTCCGAGCAGATTTCCACTGCCGGCAAGGAAGCTTCGGGAACCGGCAACATGAAGTTCATGATGAACGGTGCCATTACCATGGGTACGCTGGACGGCGCCAACGTCGAAATCCGCGAGGAAGTGGGCGAGGACAACTTCTTCCTGTTTGGCCTGCAAGCCGAACAAG
>CAZMLX010000007.1:26137-28196 GCA_964567275.1 uncultured Thiopseudomonas sp.
CGCGCGGAAGAGGTCCAGGGCATGGTTGGCCAGTACAACCCGCAGGACTTCATTAACAATGACAGTGACCTGCAAGCGGTGATGCACCTGCTGGAAGTGGGCCATTTCAACCAGCACGAATACGGGCTGTTTGATGACCTGGTGAGCGCCCTTAAAGCCTATGGCGAGCCCTGGATGACCCTGGCCGACTTCCGCAGCTATGTGGATGCGCAGGAACAGGCTGCCCAGGCCTATGCGGATGTGGAACGCTGGACCACGCTGAGCATCCTCAATACGGCGCGCAGCAGCAAGTTCTCCACCGACCGCACCATGCAGGACTACAACGACGAAATCTGGAAGCTGGACTCCGTTGTGGTCAAATAATGCCGAAGGTGGCAGCTGTGGCAAGGTGCCCAATAAAAAACGGATGCTTCGGCATCCGTTTTTTATTGCAGCTTGATCAGTGTCTGGTGTCGGGCAGGGCCGGGCTGTCGTCCGGCAATTCCGGCGAGCGGGTATCTGGGTTGCCGTCCACCCAGAGCAGGGTACCGCCGGCTACGGCCGCCGGCATGGCGATCAGGTTGAACACCGGCACCATGACCGCCAGGTAGGTAATGCCGCCGAAACTGAGACTGGCCCAGCGATGCTGGCGCAACCAGTGCAGCATGGACGGCCAGTTGACCTTGTTGTTGTCGGCCGGGTAGTCAATGTACTGCACCGCCATCATCCAGACGTTGAACACCAGCCACAGGGGAGCGGCCAGCAGGTTGACGCCGGGGATAAACGACAAAATCAGCAGCCCTAATGCCCGGGGCAAAAAATAACCCAGCTTGCGCAGCTCGCGCCAAAGGGTGCGGGGTACCATGGCGGCCAGCTCGGCCCAGCTGAAGGGCGGAAAGGGGTCCTTGCCCCGGGCCACGATTTCCGTTTTTTCTGCCAGAAAGGCATTGAACGGCGAGGCAATCAGGTTGGCCACTGTGGTAAAGGTGAAAAAAATCATCAGGGCCACTACGGCGGCAAACAGAATCCACAGAATGTAGCTTAGAAAAGACAGCCAGTCGGGCAGCGACGGCACCATGCTGTCGACCCAGATATTGAACCGGCTGACGGCAAACCAGAGCATGCCGACAAACACCAGAATGTTGATGCTCAAGGGCAGCACGACAAAGCGTCGCATGCCGGGGCGGCTGATCATGCGGAAACCGGCAAACAGATAGTCCGGTCCGGAAAAGGCAGAGGGCATGGCTGGGGTATCCTGGTCAGCGAGGGGAAAAAGCCTGTCACCAAAGGTTTAAGGGCAAAATAAACGGCCTTAGTGTACCCTTGTGCCCCCGTGATTTACAGAACCCAAGGTGCCAGCGCTGACAGTTGAGCCTGCGCACGGTTTTGGCGACTTTGCTGCACATCCGCCTGCAGCAGCTCGCCGGCTACTGGAGAAAACAGATGTCAGAAACACGCCACGCCAAAGTTATCATTCTGGGCTCCGGCCCGGCCGGTTACAGTGCCGCCGTCTATGCCGCCCGTGCCAACCTGAGTCCGCTGGTGATTACCGGCATGCAGGCTGGTGGCCAGCTGACCACCACCACTGACGTTGACAACTGGCCCGGTGGCGCCGAAGGCCTGACCGGCCCGGAACTGATGGCCAATATGCAGGCCCATGCCGAGCGTTTCAACACTGAAATCGTGTTTGACCATATTCATACCGCCCAGCTGCAACAGCGTCCCTTCACTCTGGTGGGTGACAGCGGTACCTACACCTGCGATGCACTGATTATTGCCACCGGTGCCAGCGCCCGCTACCTGGGCCTGCCGTCGGAAGAAGCCTACAAGGGCCAGGGCGTTTCCGCCTGCGCCACCTGCGACGGTTTTTTCTACCGTGAAAAAGACGTGGTGGTGGTCGGTGGCGGCAACACCGCCGTGGAAGAGGCGCTGTACCTGTCCAATATCGCCAGCAAGGTGATTCTGGTGCACCGTCGCGATACCTTCCGCTCGGAAAAAATCCTGCAGGACAAGCTGTACGCCCGGGTGGCCGAGGGCAAAATCGAGCTGGCGCTCAATGCCCAGCTCGACGAAGTGCTGG
>CAZMLX010000008.1:0-26075 GCA_964567275.1 uncultured Thiopseudomonas sp.
GCGATGTCATGCTGGACCGTTACTGGTATGGCAGTACGTCACGCATTTCCCCCGAAGCGCCGGTGCCGGTGGTGCGGATTACCCGTACCGAAGATCGCCCCGGTGGCGCCGCCAACGTGGCGCTGAATATTGCTGCGCTGGGCGGGCAGGCGCTGCTGGTGGGGGTGACCGGCAAGGATGAAGCGGCGGCGGCGCTGGCTGAACAGCTGCATTCGGTGGGCGTGACCACCGATTTTCAGCAGATTGCCGGCCAGCCAACCATCGTCAAGCTGCGTGCCATGAGCCGCCAGCAGCAGTTGTTACGCATGGATTTTGAAGAAGGCTTCAATGTGGATGTGGCGGCGCTGCAACAGCAGGTCGAAAACCAGCTGGATGGCGTTCGGGTGATGATTTTGTCCGACTACGGCAAGGGCAGCCTGGTCAATCACCAGCAGCTGATCCGTGCCGCCCGCACGAGGGGCGTGGCAGTGCTGGCCGATCCCAAAGGGACCGATTTCTCCATTTACCGGGGTGCCACCCTGTTGACCCCCAATCTGGCCGAGTTCGAAGCGGTGGCCGGTGTCTGCAGTGATGAACAACAGTTGCTGGAACGCGGGTTGGCCATGCTGCAAGAACTGGAGCTGGAAGCCCTGCTGATTACCCGTGGTGAGCAGGGCATGACCCTGATTCGTGCCGGTCAGCCGGCCATTCACCTGCCCGCACAGGCGCGGGAAGTGTTTGACGTGACCGGTGCCGGCGATACGGTAATTTCCACTTTAGCCACGGCACTGGCCGCCGGCGAGGAGCTGCCCGAAGCCATGCACCTGGCCAATGTGGCGGCCGGTATTGTAGTTGGCAAGCTGGGTACTGCCACCGTTAGCGCCCCCGAATTGCGCCGTGCGGTGCAGGGCGAGCTGCGTCATGGCCGGGGCATGCTGGGCCTGCAACAGTTGCATGCCGCCGTGGCCGATGCCAAGGCCCGTGGCGAGCGGGTGGTGTTTACCAATGGCTGCTTTGACATTCTGCATGCCGGCCATGTGCATTATCTGGAGCAGGCCCGCGAACTGGGTGACCGGCTGATTGTGGCCATCAACGATGACGCTTCGGTAACGGCACTGAAAGGCCCGGGCCGTCCCATCAACTCGGTGGATCGCCGTATGGCGGTATTGGCCGGGCTGGGTGCGGTGGACTGGGTGACCAGTTTTGCCGATGACACCCCCATTCCACTGCTGGAGCTGCTCAAGCCCGATGTGCTGGTCAAGGGTGGTGATTACGGTGTGGATGGCGTAGTGGGCGGCGAGCTGGTGCGCGCCTATGGTGGCGAGGTCAAGGTGCTGGGGCTGGTGGAAAATAGTTCGACTACGGCTATTGTGGAGAAGATTCGCAGCAAGGATTAGGGGTGATTTTGCCTGTGGTGTGGCAGGGCGGGGGAGGCACTGCGTAAAGCTGACGCTCCAGCGCCGAAGCAAGTTTCGTCACAGGAGCTGATGCTTTACTCCGGCCTGAACCGGCCCGACCACCACAAAAGCAAAAAACTCAATTCTCAGCCAGTACCGCCGCCACCTGCTCTACATTCTGGCGCAAATGCACAGGGTTGATGGTGCCCACCACCGCACTGGTCACGCCGGGATGGCCAAACACCAGCTCGAAACTGGTGCGTACCGGGTCACGGCCTTGGTCCAGGCAAATGTGTCCGCTGGCCAGCGCCTTCTTGATTAAAATGCCCTTGCCCTGTTCGGCGGCGTAGTCCAGCACCGGCTTTTCTGCCTGCTCATTGAGGTTGTAGGTGACCATGGCGCAGTCGCCCTGTTCCAATGCCAACAGGCCGCCCTCAACCGTTTTTCCGGAAAAGCCGAACTGGCCGATTTTGCCTTCCTGTTTAAGTCGGGCCAGCTCGTTGTACACCTCTTCCTGTTGTAACACATGCAGATCATTGCCGTCGGAATGCACCAGTACCGCTTCGATATGGTCGGTGTTCAATCGTTGCAGGCTGCGTTCGACGGAAAAGCGAGTGTGCCTGGCGCTGAAATCAAAAGCCGACTGGCCGTCGATAAATTCCTCGCCCACCTTGCTGACGATGACCCAGTGCTGGCGCTGGTTCTTGAGTAGCGTGCCCAGTCGTTCTTCGCTGATGCCGTAGGCGGGGGCGGTATCCAGCAGGTTGATGCCCAGATCCCGTGCCAGCGCCAGCAGTTCCAGGGCGCTTTTATCGTCCGGCAAGTCAAAACCGGAGGGATATTTTACGCCCTGATTGCGGCCCAGCTTGACCGTACCCAGTCCCAGCGGCGATACCAGCGGGCCGTTATTGCCAAAGCGGCGATGGAAATCGTGCAGGGTCGTCATGTAAACAGGTGCTCCCAGGGGGCCAGACCCATCGGCGGGCGTGGCAGTGAGTCGGTTGTGGGGTGCTGGCCGGGGCGAATGCCCTGCTTGTCGAGTTCGGCCAGCACACGGTCGGCCAGATCGGGGGCCAGCGCCAGTTTGGTTGGCCAGCCCGTCCATAGCGTGCCGGCGCCGGCGGCCAGAAAGGCGTTGTCCGGTCGTACCAGCCCGCTTTGTGCCGGCTCGGCACGGTTAATGCGCAGGGTGCGCCACTGCAGAGCGGATTGGTCCAGCCAGGGCATCAGGCTGGCCAGTTCTTTTTGCGCAAAGGCAATCTGTGCCGCTGCATCGCGGGCCACGCCATCGGCCTCGGCCAGATTGCCGCCCAGATACCAGGCCCACTGGCCGTCCGGCGTGGGGTGGGTGGTAATGGTGATACGCGGTTTGCTGCCGCCACCCAGGCAGTGGGCGTAAATGGGTTTCAGTGCTTCGCCCTTGACCACCACCATGTGCAGCGGGCGTATCTGCTGCTTGGGTTGCGACAGGCCAAAGCGCTCCAGCAGCGGGGCGGTGCCCTCACCGGCACAGAGCACATATTTTTGTGCCTCGATACGGTAATCACCAACCTGCAGCGCCTGTAGCTGGCCAGCGACAACCTCGGGCTTGATATCCGGCGCATGCAGCAGGCTGTTGCCGGCCTGTTCTGCCAGGGTGCGCATCAGGCTGGGTACATCAAAGACCAGTTCAGCCAAGCGATAAACCTTGCCGCGAAATTTGGGGTGTTGCAGGGCCGGCGGCAGTTCGCTACCGGTCACGCCATCCACCCGGCCACGCATCGCTTTGCTGGCAAAGAAACTGGTCAGATTGCCGGCTACTGTGCCGGGCGACCACAGGTAATGGGCTTCGGACAACAGCCGTACGCCACGCAAATCCAGCTCGCCATTGCCATCCAGTGCCGCCCGCCAGCGCGCCGGCATATCGGCAATCGCTTCGGACGAACCGGTTAGCGCACCCTGCAACGCATACTTGGTACCGCCATGGATGATGCCCTGCGAGCACAGGCTTTGCACGCCGCCCAGTTGGGTCTGTTCCAGCAGCAAGGTGCTGTAACCCTGCTTGCGCAGGCGGGCGTTAAGCCACAAACCGGCAATGCCGCCGCCGATAATGGCAATGTCTGTAGTGAGCTGGGTGGGCATGGGCAAACCTGTTTAGCTGCTGGCAAAGGCGGCTAGTATAACCAATGCGGTATGGAGGCGCTGTAAGTGGCGCATATTCAAGGATTGATGAGGTATACGCAGTTTGCGTATAATTTGTATGAAAGGACTTTTTATCGAATTGCCGGCATTTTCACGTTGGCGCAGTCAATATCTGGATGACGATGGCTTGCGCCAACTGCAGGCTATGCTGTTAGACAACCCGTTTGCCGGGAGCGTTATTCCTGGTACGGGTGGCTTGCGCAAGATTCGCTTTGCTGATGTGCGAAGAAACAAAGGTAAGCGCGGTGGCTTGAGGGTGATTTATTACTGGTGGCTGGGACGGCGCCAGTTTTGGTTGTTTACCCTGTATGACAAGGACGAAATGAGCGATTTGACGCCCGACCAGAGAGCGACTCTAAAAAGTTTGCTGCAGGCGGAGCTGGAGGCACAAAAATGAGCGAAAGAAATTTATTTGCCGAATTGACTGAGGGCTTTGCTGCTTTGCAGGAACATCGCGAGGGCAAGCGCACCTTGCGCACTCACGAGGTAGAGCTAAAGCCGCAAGTGCACATTCGGGGCGGTGAAATTCTGGCCTTGCGTGACCGCTTGGGTATGTCACGAGCAGTCTTTGCCCGCTACCTGCGAATCAACCAACGCACGCTGGAAAACTGGGAGCAGGAGCGTGCCCGTCCCAATGCCCAGGCGGCTTTGCTGCTGCGGCTGGTAGAGCAGTTTCCTGATACGGTGCAGCGGCTGGCTGAAATTTGAATGGATGCTGAGCCTGTACGCTGGCCGGGGCTGTTGCTGATGGTCTGTTTGGTGGAACAGCAGCCGGCTTTTACGGCTACTTGCCGGTATGAAAGCGCTATCATTTTTTGAGCCGTGCCCTATGATGCTCGGCTGTTTGTTAAACCAGAGAACTCCATCATGCCATCGGCTTTTGCCAAAGGAACGCTATTTGCCCTGTCTGCGGCGGCGCTGAATGCCACTATTGGCGTGATTAGCAAGGTGCTGATGAACAGTGGTTATTCGGCCAGCAGTGTGGCGTTGATCAAGACGGTGTTGGGCTGCGTACTGTTGTCTGTGTTGCTGGTGTTTTTGAAAAAACAACCGGCCAGCCGTGCCCGCTGGGGGCAGGCGGCGCTTTGTGCGTTTCTGGGCATCTTTGTGCTGTTCCATTTTGAAACGGCGGCTTACCAGCATTACGCTGCTGCGGGCGTGGTGGTGGTGCTGATGGCCAGTGCGGCGCTGTCTGCTGTGCTGCTGGGGCGGATGGTTCTGGGCGACCCCATTACTGCCAATGCTTTGCTGGGTGCCGGCTTTGCCATTGCCGGCATCGTGGTGATTTTTGCTGCCGACCTGCAACAGGGCTTTAACTTGCAGGGTGTGATACTGGCAGCGGTAGCTGGTTGCGGCTATGGGGCCTTTTCGGTGGCGATGAAAAAGATGCGGGTGTCGGGCGGACTGCACCTGACCCGCCAGCTGTTGCTGTTTGGCAGTTTGTTTCTGTTGATGCCGGCTGCCGCAGACGGCTTTGCCATGGGCGAGCTGACCTTGCTGGCGGTTGCCGCCTTGCTGGCGCTGGCAACCTTGCCGACCATTCTTGGCTTTTTCTGTACCACCAAGGCCATCGAATACTTGAAACCTTCGCAGGTACAGGCGCTGGAACTGACCGAACCGCTGTTTGCCGCCGTGCTGGCCTTTGTGGCGCTCAACGAAGTGCCACGCAACAGCCTGTATGCCGGTGCCCTGTTGATCGTCATCGGGCTGTGCTTTTCCAACGAACTGATTCGGTTAGGGAAAAACCGGCGGGCGGGCTTGTAGCCAGCCGCTTATTTTAGACGGTCGCCGGGTTGATAAAAAACGGGGCAATGCTGGGGCGGGGCTGCTGACTGGCTTGCCATAGATCGTACTTCGACTGCATATCCAGCCACATCTGGGCGTTGGTACCCAGTGCCTGTTCCAGCCGTAACGCCATATCGGCGCTAATACCGGCATGGCCATTCAAAATGCGTGACAGTGTGGCTCGGGTTATCTCCAGCCGCTGGGCTGCATCGGTAATGCTGATGTCGCCCAGGTATTCACGCAAGACTTCGCCGGGATGTGCGGGGTTGTGCATGTTCATGTGGGTCTCCTAGTGATAGTCCTGATAATCCACCAGAATGGCGTGGCCGGATTCAAACTTGAAAGTCAGCCGCCAGTTGGCATTGACGGTGATCGACCAGTGGGTTTTAAGGTTCCCGCTTAGGCCATGCAGGTTCCAGCCTGGGGCATTCATGTCCTCCGGACAGGTGGCGTTATCCAGAGCAGTGAGCTGAATGCGTAGCTTGCCTGCATGTTTGGGTTGTATGCCTGCTGTGGAGCCGGTTTCAAAAAAGAGGCGTAGCCCTTTGTGCTTGAAGCTTCTAATCATGCGTTATACCTCCTTGTATAGCTAAACTATACGGATGCCAATGGTATTGGTCAACGTTATAGAGGGACCCCGACGAGCATCGGTTGAGCAACAAACAGGTTTCCCTATCCGGGCTGCCACACCGAAGCCAAAATCCCGGCCACCATGGATTCCGCGACTTCGCTACGCTACGTGCGGAATGACAGTGGTTTCACCGCGTTACACGGGAAGGCTCGGAGTTTCACTGTTTTATGCACGGCCTGACAGGGTGACCGCAAGCGACAGCAGCCAGGCGTAGCCGGGCCACAGCCTCCCGCCCGCACAAGGGTTATCGGGTGGAGGTCAAGACCGGAGCAAAGCATTTAGCGCCATGAACGCCCTGGAGGGGCGGTCGTGGCAGCGCAGCTTTGCTCCGGCCTTGACCACCACCCCTCTACCCACAGTGCAAAAACCCATTCATGGACAGCCCGCCAGCCGCCGCCTAAAATTACGCCATGAACAGAACCCTCTATAGCCTGCTTTTTTATCTGGCCCTGCCGCTGGTGGTGCTGAAACTTTTGTTGCGTGGCCGCAAGGCACCGGCCTATCGCCAGCGCATGGGCGAGCGCTTTGCGCTGGGCCTGCCGCCGCTCAGGCAAGGTGGCATCTGGTTGCATACGGTGTCGGTGGGCGAAAGCATTGCTGCCGCGCCATTGGTTCGACAGTTACAAAAACTCTACCCAGATCTGCCGATTACCATCACCTGCATGACGCCGACCGGCTCGGAGCGCATCCGCTCGATGTTTGGCGACAGCGTGCAGCACTGTTATCTGCCCTATGACCTGCCGTGCCGGGCGCGCAAGTTTCTCAATCTGCTCAAACCACGGTTGGGCGTGGTAATGGAAACCGAACTGTGGCCCAACCACATTAACCAGTGTGCGCAAATGGGCATACCGGTGGTGCTGGCCAATGCGCGACTGTCCGAGCGTTCGGCACGGGGCTATGCCAAATTCCCGAAACTGACTGCGCCGATGCTGGCGCAACTGTCCGGTATTGCCGTGCAGACTCCGGCGGAAGCCGAGCGGTTTTTGCAGCTGGGCGCATGCAAAGAAGCCGTGCAGGTGACGGGCTCGATCAAGTTTGATTTGCACATCGACCCACAGCTTTTTGTGCAAGCCGGGCAATTTAAAGCCGATTGGCAACCGCAGCAGCGTCCGGTATGGATTGCCGCCAGTACCCATATTGGCGAGGACGAGCAAGTATTGGCTGCGCATAAAAAGCTGCTGGAGCAGCAGCCGGATACGCTGCTGATTCTGGTGCCGCGCCATCCCGAGCGTTTTGCTGCGGTGTATCAGCTCTGTGTGAACAGTGGATTGCAAACATTGCGCCGCTCGGCAAACGAACCGGTACAGGCGCAGCATCAGGTGCTGCTGGGCGACAGCATGGGCGAGATGATGCTGTATTACGCACTGGCGGATCTGGCCTTTGTCGGCGGCAGTCTGGTCGAACATGGTGGCCATAACGTGCTGGAGCCGGCGGCGCTGGGCAAGCCGGTGTTGTCAGGCCCGCATGTATTCAACTTCCTGGATATCATCGGCCAGATGCGTGAAGCCGGAGCGCTGCTGGAAGTGGCAGATGCCGACAGCCTCGCCGCTACATTGCAACGGTTGTGGTCGGACGAGGCCCTGCGCAGCGACATGCAGGCCGCCGGCGAGCAGGTACTTAAAGCGAACCAGGGTGCCTTGCAGCGCTTGCTGGATATGCTGGCCGCAAGACTACCGAGCTAGTTCCTTAATAGCTCAATATTGCCGGCCTGGCTTTGCCCTTGCGGATTTAATCCCTTTTACCCTGTGTCGGCCAGCCCCTGGCGCCACAGCGCAAAAAAAAACTTGTGCGGCTGTGCTATATTTGCACCCATCAAAAAACAAGACCCATCGGGCCTGACGGGAGACTATTCCAATGAGCAGCAATGACCGTGTAATCATTTTCGACACCACCCTGCGCGACGGCGAGCAAAGTCCCGGCGCATCCATGACCAAAGACGAAAAGCTGCGCATTGCCAAGGCGCTGGAGCGCATGAAGGTGGATGTAATTGAGGCCGGTTTCGCCATTGCCAGCCCCGGTGACTTTGATGCGGTCAAGACCATTGCCGACACCATCAAGGACAGTACCATCTGCAGCCTGTCCCGTGCGCTGGACGCTGATATCGAGCGTGCCGGCGAGGCGCTGGCCGGTGCCAACTCAGGCCGGATTCACACCTTTATTGCCACCAGCCCGATCCACATGGAATACAAGCTGCGCATGCAGCCGGATCAGGTGGTTGAGCAGGCAGTGCGTGCAGTAAAAAAAGCCCGCAATCTCTGTGCCGATGTGGAGTTTTCCTGTGAGGATGCCGGCCGTTCCGAGCTGGATTTCCTGTGCCGCATTGTTGAGGCAGCCATTGATGCCGGTGCCCGCACCATCAACATCCCGGACACCGTAGGCTATGCCATTCCGCACCAGTACGCCGAGCTGATCCGCCAGCTGATCGAGCGGGTACCCAACTCCGACAAGGCCATCTTCTCCGTGCACTGTCACAACGACCTGGGCCTGGCGGTGGCCAACTCGCTGGCAGCGGTGGTGGCCGGTGCCCGTCAGGTGGAGTGCACCATCAACGGTCTGGGTGAGCGGGCCGGTAACGCTGCGCTGGAAGAGATCGTCATGGCGATCAAGACCCGTGAAGACCTGCTCAACGTGCACACCCGCATTGACACTACCCAGATTCTGAGCTGCTCGCGCATGGTGTCCAGCATTACCGGTTTCCCGGTACAGCCCAACAAGGCGATTGTGGGTGCCAACGCCTTTGCCCACGAGTCCGGCATTCACCAGGATGGCGTGCTCAAGCACCGCGAAACCTACGAAATCATGTCCGCCGAGTCGGTGGGCTGGAACGCCAACAAGATGGTGCTGGGCAAGCACTCCGGCCGCAACGCCTTCCGCAGCCGCCTGCAGGAGCTGGGCATTGAGCTGGCCAGCGAGAGCGAGCTGAATGCCGCCTTTGCCCGCTTCAAGGATCTGGCCGACAAAAAACACGAAATTTTCGACGAAGACTTGCAGGCGCTGGTGTCCGATACCCAGAACGAAGAAGTCACCGAACACTACAAGCTGGTCAGTCTGGAAGTGGCCAGCAAAACCGGCGAAATTCCACAAGCCGAGCTGGTGCTGCTGGTTGATGGCGCCGAAGTGCGTGCCAGCGGGCAGGGTTCCGGCCCGGTTGATGCCGCATTCAAGGCGATTGAATCCGTGGTGCAGTCTGGCGCCACCCTGCAACTGTACTCGGTCAATGCCATTACCCAGGGCACCGATTCGCAGGGCGAAGTCACTGTCCGGCTGGAACGTGCCGGCCGTATCGTCAACGGCAACGGTGCCGATACCGATATCGTGGTGGCTTCGGTCAAGGCCTATCTGCATGCGCTGAACCTGATGCAGGGCGGCAGCAGCAAGGCTCATCCGCAGGTGAATGGTATTTAAACCGTGGAACAGGCACTGCGGGAGCAGGAAGTTCGCCGTCAGGCCATGTTGCAGGTGATGGGGCTGGAGGTGTGGCTGCCACGCCAGCCGCTGCCCCATGCCGCACCCACGCCGGACTGGTTGCTCAACTGGCAACCAGCGGCGGCAACGCCTGCTGTTGCGGTCCCGCCTGCCAGCAAGGCAGTGCCCGATACCGCTGCGCCCAATGCTGTTGCTGCAGCACGTCCGGCCGGTCCGGGCAGCGCACGGGCCAGTTTGCAGCAGGTAAGGCAAACGCTGGAAGGCAGTCAGCCGGACAAGACGGCCCCGGTGGTTGAGCCGGCAGTAACAGCAGCGCCCGAACCGGTGCCAGCCGGGGTTCCCGCCGCTGAAGCGATTTCTGTGGCTACAACAGAAATTCCCCGTTTCAGTTTGCAGCTGTTGCGCAGCGGACCTTGCCTGTTGCTGGCCGATTTGCCGCTGGGTGAAGCCTTTCAAAACCGTGATCCGGATTTTCAGTTGCTGCTGGATATCCTGCGTGCCGCCGGCTTGCCTCCGCCACAGCCGCTACGGCGGGGCGAACCGGTACGCTGGCCGCTGTTGACCACCGGTGCCCTGGCGGGTACCCAGCATGCTGATGCCGCCCGTGCCTGTGTGCGTGATTTGCTGGAGCATGAAACCTGTCAACAGCCGGCGAGCTTTATCTGGCTGCTGGGGCCAAGGGCCATGCGCTTTGCCAACCGGGCCGACGAAGAAGCCGAGCTGTTTGCCCTGACACCCTTCCAGGGCAGCATGCGGCTGTGGAACTTGCCGTCACTGGAACAGCTGATGCAGGAGCGCAGCCTCAAGCCGCAGCTGTGGTACCACCTGCAAAAGCTGATGCCGCACTGGGTGGGTCATGACTGAGTCAGTCGTCGTTCGCCCGATGAGCGCTGCCGATCTGGATGCAGTGATCGCCATTGAGCAGCGGGCCTTTAGCCACCCCTGGTCGCGCAAGCTTTATCAGGATGCGCTCGACAGTTACCAGTGTCATGTACTGGAGCAGGGCGGCCGGCATCTGGGCCATGTGGTGATGCAGTACATTGTCGATGAAGCCCATTTGCTCAATATTGTGATTGCGGTGGAACAGCAGGGCAAAGGGCTGGGTAGCCAGTTGCTGGAGTTTGCACTGGAGCAGGCCCGCCAGCGTGATTGCGGCAGCTGTTTTCTGGAAGTACGGGCGTCCAATACTGCTGCCTATGGCCTGTACGAGCGGCATGGTTTTAATGAAATCGACCGTCGCCGCAATTACTATCCCACTGCCAGTGGCCATGAGGATGCGCTGGTGATGGTCTGCACGCTGGCTGATGACTGGAGCTTTGACAGTTAGATTCAGCTGACACTTGCACGCCATGGTTCGCTGCGTTAAGGTACTTTTCTTCGTAATACTGCCAAAGGCGCTTTCCAGTGACTTTACGCACCGCCGACTTCTGCATCACCCCTGCGATCTGGCATCGCTGGCGCCCCTGCGCCTGATATTTCTTTGTCGCCGCTGGCGACCCTTCCCGTGTTGCGTACCCGTTTTCCTGTCACCTCTCATTGAGGCCTTTGTCATGACCCAAGAACACTTTCAGCAGTTGGCCGCCCGCGGTTTCAACCGTATTCCGGTATCCCGCACCACCCTGGCTGACTTTGATACCCCGTTGTCCATTTACCTGAAACTGGCCGATGCGCCCTGGTCCTATTTGCTGGAATCGGTGCAGGGCGGTGAAAAGTGGGGGCGCTATTCCATCATCGGCCTGCCATGCCGCACCCGTTTGCAGGTCAGTGGCGACCAGGTGCAGGTGGTCCGTGACGAGCAGGTAATCGAGTCGCACCAGAGCGACAATCCGCTGGATTTTGTCGAGCAGTTCAAAAACCGCCTGAAAGTGGCCGATGTGCCCGGCCTGCCACGTTTCAACGGCGGTCTGGTCGGCTATTTTGGCTACGACAGCGTGCGCTATGCCATGCCGGAACTGGGCGATTGCCCGCAGCCGGACCCGCTGCAAACGCCGGATATTTTGCTGCTGCTGTCCGATGCAGTGGTGGTGTTCGACAACCTGGCCGGCAAGCTGCATCTGATTGTACTGGCCGATCCAGAGCAGCCGGATGCCTACCCGCAGGCCCAACAACAACTGGACCTGCTGATGCAGCGCCTACGCCAGCCGCTGACGCCACGGCTGGGCATAGACCTGGACCGTACCGACCTGCCCGAGCCGGACTTTGTGTCCAGCTTTAGCCGTGAAGCCTTCGAGCAGGCGGTGCAGGACATCCGTGATGACATCCATGCCGGCAACGCCCTGCAGGTGGTGATTTCCCAGCGCATGTCGGTGGACTTCAAGGCCGCGCCGATTGACCTGTACCGTGCGCTGCGCTGTTTCAACCCGACGCCCTATATGTACTTCTTTAATCTGGGCGACTTCCATGTGGTTGGCAGCTCGCCTGAGGTATTGGTGCGGGTGCAGGACGGCTTGGTAACGGTTCGCCCGATTGCCGGCACCCGTCCCCGTGGTGCGACCGAGGCGGAAGACCTGGCGCTGGAGCAGGATCTGATGTCGGACCAGAAAGAATTGTCCGAGCACGAAATGCTGATTGATCTGGGCTGCGCCGATGTGGCGCTGGTGGCCGATGCGGCCAGCGTGCAGGTGACCGAGCGCATGGTGGTGGAGCGTTATTCCAACGTGATGCACATCGTTTCCAATGTAACCGGTGAGCTGCGGGACGGACTGAGTGCCATGGATGCGCTGAAGGCCATTCTGCCGGCCGGCACCCTGTCCGGTGCGCCCAAGCTGCATGCGCTGCGTACCATTGATGCGCTGGAGCCGGTCAAACGGGGCATTTACGGCGGTGCAGTGGGTTACTGGGCCTGGAACGGCAATATGGACATGGCGATTGCCATTCGTACTGCCATCATCAAGGATGGCGTTTTGCATGTGCAGGCCGGCGCTGGCATAGTGGCCGACTCCAAGCCTGAAAATGAGTGGCAGGAAACCCTTAACAAGCGGCGGGCCATGTTTAAGGCGGTGGCGCTGGCGCAGTGATTTTTTGTTATGCGCTTGGCTGTTTTTGAGTGGTGTTTGGGCGGGGTATGGGTTGCGCAAACACGCCGCAAGTACGTCCTTGTAGGCTCTGCAACGCCATCCATGGCGTTGCAAGGTTTGCTTCACCCATACCCCGCCCGGTAACGCCGTGCAGTTCGCCAGCGCTGGTGGGGGTGAGGTTGGTGTTTTAAGGAACCTTTTAGGTTTCACTCCGGCCTCTCTTTGCTGCTGTAACTCTGGAACATCAAAGAAACTAGCGGCTTGCACTATATTTCAGGCGCATTTGGTGGGGTGGAGTAAAGCGTGGACGGCATGGATGCCGTCCCCGAGCCTACAGGGCAGTTTTTTGCTCCTGCAAAAACTGCATTTCCGCCATCCGTGGCGGTCAGATGTACTTGCGGCGTCTTTACGTAATCCCGCCGGATGCGCCCTGCGCAGAACTATAGAATTACAGAAAATTAAATACAGACGACAAGGCATCAAAATGACAAACCGAATTCGAGTAGGCATCACCGGTTACGGCAATCTGGGCCGGGGGGTGGAGGCAGCGATTGCCCAGTCCCCGGACATGCAGCTGGTGGGTGTGTTTAGCCGCCGTGATCCGGCCAGTGTTGAGCTGCTCAATCCCGAGGTTCCTGTGTATCCGCTGCAACAGGTGGAAGACTTTCAGGACCAGATTGATGTAATGATCCTCTGTGGCGGCTCCAAGTCTGACCTGCCGGAGCAGGGCCCCTATATGGCGGGCCTGTTCAATACCGTCGACAGCTACGACACCCATGCCACCATTCCCGAGTACTACAGCAGCGTGGACAAGCCGGCGCGCGAGTCCGGTCATGTCTATCTGCTATCCAGCGGCTGGGACCCGGGCCTGTTTTCCATAAACCGCCTGATTGGCGAGGCGATTTTGCCCGAGGGTGAAACCTACACCTTCTGGGGCAAGGGCCTGAGCCAGGGCCATTCGGATGCGGTGCGCCGGGTGCCAGGCGTGAAAGGCGGTGTGCAGTACACCCTGCCGTCGGAAGATGCCATCGAGCGGGTGCGCAGTGGCGAGCTGCCGCAGCTGGAAACCCGCGACAAGCATGTGCGTGAATGCTTTGTGGTACTGGAAGAAGGTGCCAATGCCGATGAGGTGCGCCAGGCCATTGTTACCATGCCGGCCTACTTTGCCGACTACGACACCACCGTGCATTTTATTGATGAGGCCACGCTGAAAAGCGAACACAACGCCATGCCCCATGGCGGCTTTGTGATTCGTAGCGGCAAAAGCGGCCAGGGCAACGACCAGGTGGTGGAGTTCTCCCTCAAGCTGGGCAGCAACCCCGAGTTTACCGCCAGCGTGCTGGTGGCCTATGCCCGTGCCGTATACAAACTGGCTCGCCTGGGTGATATCGGTGCCAAAACCGTGTTCGATATCGCACCGGGCCTGCTGTCACCCAAAAGCCCTGCGCAACTGCGCAAAGAGCTGCTGTAAGGAGTGATCATGGATATCAAGGAAGCCCTGAACTGGGTGGTGGGCAATCTGGACCTGACCACCGAGCAGATGGCTGGCGTGATGCGCCAGATCATGACCGGGCAGTGTACCGACGCCCAGGTGGGCGGTTTTCTGGTAGCGCTGCGCATGAAAAGCGAAAGCATCAACGAGATTGTCGGTGCGGTGCAGGTGCTGCGCGAGCTGGCGGAGCCGGTCGAAATCAACGCCCCCTGTCTGGTTGACACCTGTGGTACCGGCGGCGACGGCATGAATATTTTCAACGTGTCTACGGCTGCTGCTTTTGTGGTGGCGGCGGCGGGCGGCCATGTTGCCAAGCACGGCAACCGGGCAGTGTCCGGCAAAAGCGGCAGTGCCGACCTGCTGGAGCAAGCCGGTGTCTGTCTGGACCTGACGCCGCAACAGGTGGCCCGCTGCATTGAAGCGGTGGGTGTGGGCTTCATGTTTGCCCCGGCTCACCACGGTGCCATGCGCCATGCCATCGGCCCGCGCCGGGAGCTGGGCATGCGAACCCTGTTCAACATTCTGGGGCCCATGACCAACCCGGCCCGGGTCAAGCGTCAGGTGATCGGTGTGTTCAGCAAGCAGCTGTGCCGGCCGATGGCCGAAGTACTGCAACGGCTGGGCAGCGAGCATGTGCTGGTGGTGCATGCCCAGGACGGCATGGACGAGATCAGTCTGGGTGCGCCCACCCATGTCGCCGAGCTGAAAAACGGTGAAGTCAGTGAATACCGCATCCAGCCGGAAGACTTCGGCATCGACAGCCAGTCGCTGATTGGCCTGGAAGTGAACGATGCGGCGGCGTCTTGCACACTGATCCGTGATGCACTGGGCCAGCGCGAGCTGCCCTATGCCCGCAAGGCGGCTGAAATGATTGCCCTAAACGCTGGTGCGGCGCTGTATGTCAGCGGCATCAGTGACAGCCTCAAGGCCGGTGTCGAGCGTGCCCACGAGGTGATTTACAGTGGCCAGGCGCTCGACAAGCTGAATGAACTGGTCACCTTTACAGCCGAATTCCGGCAGGAGAATCAGGCATGAGCATTCCAACCTTTCTGGAAAAAATTGTCGCCCGCAAACGGGAAGAAGTTGAGCAGCGCCGCCGCATTACCGGCCTGGACGAACTTGAACGCCAGGCTGCCGCAGCTGATCCGGTGCGGGGTTTTGCCCGTGCCCTGCAGGAGCGGGTGGCGGCCAAACAGCCGGCAGTGATTGCCGAAATCAAGAAAGCCTCGCCCAGCAAGGGCGTGCTGCGTGAAGACTTCAACCCGGCCGAGATTGCCAAAAGCTATGCCGATGCCGGCGCCGCTTGCCTGTCGGTACTGACCGACATTGATTTTTTTCAGGGCTGTGACCGCTACCTGCAGGAAGCCCGTGCCGCTTGCAGCCTGCCGGTAATCCGCAAGGACTTCATGATTGACCCCTACCAGATTGTGGAAGCCCGGGCGCTGAATGCCGACTGCGTGCTGCTGATTGCCGCCTGTCTGGACAATGTCCAGCTGCAGGAACTGGCGGCAGCGGCCAAAGAGCAGCAGCTGGACGTACTGGCCGAAGTGCATGATGCCGCCGAGCTGGAGCGTGTGCTGGAGGTGCTGGATACCCCGCTGGTGGGCATCAACAACCGCAACCTGCACACCTTTGAGGTGTCGCTGACCACTACGCTGGACTTGCTGTCACGCACTCCCAAGGACCGCCTGGTGATTACCGAAAGCGGCATCCTGCAGCGCACCGACGTTGAGCTGATGCACATCAACAACGTCTATGCCTTTCTGGTGGGTGAAGCCTTTATGCGTGCCAAAGACCCCGGGGCCGAGCTCAAGCGTCTGTTCTTCGCCCGTTAACCGGGCCGGCGGGAGACGCTGCTCCCGCCGCTCGTTACTGGCGTTGCAGGTCGCGCACCAGATAGGACAACGCCCGGGCCAGTTCGTCGGCAGCGTCCGGCTGGCGCACAATGCGCAGTAGCGGTTGTTGCCAGTTTTCATGATGCAACTCGCAGTCAATCTGGCGATTGTTGCAGCGTACGCTGAAAAAAGGGTCCATGCCGAAAAACTCCAGCCGCTGATGGCTGACACTCATCCGCTGGTCGTCAGCCAGGCGTTGCTCCCGGATCACCAGAATACCCTTGCCCGGCGCTTCCAGGCTAAAGCGGATGTCTTCGGCGTCGGTCTGCCCAATCTGGTAACCCCGCAGCAGGGCGTGTTGTTGCAGCAGGTCATTGATACGGGCCAGCAGGGCCTGTTGGCTGTTGCTCTGGCCGTAGTGCTGTTGCTGGCGGGCCAGGTAAGCGTCCCGCTCGGTGTTTTCCAGTACCGGCGTGGCGCTGGCGGCAAACACCGGCAACAGGCCAAGGGTGATGATGAACAGCAGCGAAAGTGATTTTTTCATGGGGCGTCCTTGTGGGTGGCCTGGCTGCAGGGGGCCGGCCATGTAAAATGCGGGACTAATTCTAATGCCAATGGCGACAGAGGTGAATGGATGGCTGCGAACTGGTTGTTGGGCCTGACCGGTGGTATCGGCAGTGGCAAGAGTGCTGCGGCCGATTTTTTTGCCGGTCTGGGCGTGCATGTGGTGGATGCTGACCAGGCGTCCCGCTGGGTGGTGGAGCCGGGCGAGCCGGGGCTGGCAGGGCTGGTTGAACTGTTTGGCGACGGAATTTTACAGGGCGACGGCCGGCTGGACCGGGCCGCCTTGCGCACTTTGGTGTTTGCCGATGCCGGCCGGCGCAAACAGGTTGAGCAGCTGCTGCACCCGCTGATTCGTCAGGCGGTGGATGACAATCTGGCCGCTGCCACGACCGACTACGCCATTCTGGTGTCACCGTTGTTGATTGAAACCGGCCAGCATCAGCGGGTGCAACGGGTGCTGGTGATTGATGTGCCGGAATCTGTGCAGTTGCAGCGGGTGCTGCAGCGTGATGGCGTTGACGAGGCACAGGTGCGGGCCATTTTGGCGGCACAGCTGGCCCGGGATGAACGGTTGCGTCATGCCGATGATGTGATCTGTAATGACCAAAGTCTGCACGCGCTGGAGCGGCAGGTGGCTGGTCTGCACCAGCAGTATTTAAAAGAGGCAAGAGGCGAAGCATGAGTACACACAAGGGGCCAATGGTGAAGTGCCCAACCTGTCAGCGGGAGCAGCCCTGGTCAACCGACAACCCCTGGCGGCCATTTTGCAGCGAGCGTTGCCGGCTGATCGACTTTGGTGCCTGGGCCAACGAGGAACACAGCATTCCGGCAGACCCCGAACTGGACGATTTCTGACCGGGTTGCCAGTGGCCTGTCAGCCGTACAGGCGGCGCAGGTCCAGGGCCAATACCCGGGTCAGTGCCGCCAGCAGCAGACCATATAGCGGCACAAAAAACAGCAGGCTGATACCCAGTTTGATCACATAGTCCACCAGGGCGATTTCGACCCAGTGTTCGGCCATAAAGGCATTGCTGCTGTGCCAGAAGGCCACGCTGAAAAACACCAGCGTATCCAGCAGGTTGCCAAAAATGGTCGAGGCCGAGGGCGCAATCCACCATTGCCGCAGGCGCCGCAGCCGGTCGAACACCTGGATGTCGGCCAGCTGGCCCACCGCATAGGCGGTAAAGCTGGCAATGGAGATGCGCAGCACAAAGGTGTTGAGGCTAAGCAGTGCCAGCCAGCCATTGAACTGCCCTTCATGGAACAGCGTGGACACCAGATAGGAAATGACCAGTGCCGGCAGCATGACCCAGGCAATGACCCGGCGTGCCGGCTGTTTGCCGAGCAGGCGCACGGTCAGGTCGGTGGCTAGAAAGATAAAGGGAAAACTGAATGCCCCCCAGGTGGTTTGCCAGCCAAACAGCTGCATGGGGAACTGTACCAGATAATTGCTGGCGATAATGATGAACACATGGAAGCCGATCAGGGCTGTCAGCGTCAGGCGCGTGCGCACCAGGATTTTGGACGTCATGGAATAACCTTTTTGAGACGGGGTTAGGGAACCCGGGAGCCGGCATTGTACGCATTCGGCCTGAACGCGTACAGGATGATTGCAGTGGCATGCGTCAGCAGCCCGGCGCAGCTGGGCCATTCCCTTCCAAACGTCACGGTGTATGGTGGGAGCGGTCGGGGCCGTAGCAAAGCATTAGCACCCGTGCCGCAGCGTGCTTCGGTGCGGGTAGCGTAGCTTTGCGAAGAGCCCCGACTGCGACCTTCAACACCAGGGACAAACAGTCAGTACAGCCGGGCAATCAGCGCGGGTACAGCAGTTTCCACCCGCAAAATGCGCGGGCCCAGTTGCACCGGGGCGAAGCCGGCGGCGTGCAGCAGGTCCACTTCGTAGGGAATCCAGCCGCCTTCGGGGCCAATCGCCAGGGTGAGTGGTTGTGTGCCCAGCGCCCGTGGACAGTCGGGGTAGTCGCCCGGATGCGCCACCAGCTTCAGGCTGCCTTCGGCCAGTGCCGGCAGGCGGTCCTGGACAAAGGGTTTGAAGCGTTTTTCCAGAATGACGTCGGGCAGCACGGTGTCGCAGGCCTGCTCCAGCCCCAGCAACAGTTGCTCGCGAATGGCGTCAGGCGATAGCCAGGGCGTTTGCCAGAAGCTTTTTTCCACCCGGAAACTGTTGACCAGTATCAGTCGTTGCACGCCCATGGCGGCAATGGTTTGCAGGGTGCGTTTGAGCATTTTCGGGCGGGGCAGGGCCAGTACCAGGGTCAGTGGCAGCTTGGCCGGTGGCGGCTGGTCCAGTGCCAGTCGCAAGCGGGCCTGCTGTTCGTCCAGCTGTTCGATGACCGCCTGACCCATGGCACCGCCAAGAAGGCCGGCCCGCAGGCTCTGGCCGGCTTCGGCACGGTGGACCTCGTGCAGGTGTTGCAGGCGCCGGTCACGGATCAGGGCGCAGCCGTCTTCAGCCAGATCGTCAGGATGTAGCAGCAGCAGGTTCACGGGGCGTCTTGCTTGCCGGACAGGGGCTGGTTGTCAGCCGCATCTTCGGCGGCCTGGCGGGCAGCCCGTTCTTTTTGCACCATGTTGCTGAACACCAGTCCCAGTTCGAACAGCAGCCACATGGGAATGGCCAGCAAGGTTTGCGAGAACACGTCGGGCGGGGTAAGGATCATGCCGATGACAAAACAGCCGACAATCACGTAAGGCCGGCTTTTGCGCAGGCTTTCGACGCTGGTGACGCCGGCCCACACCAGCAAAAAGGTCGCTACCGGCACTTCAAAGGCCACACCAAAGGCGAAAAACAGGGTGAGTACAAAGTCCAGGTACTGGTTGATGTCGGTCATCATGTCCACGCCTTCCGGGGTCACGCTGGCGAAGAAGTGGAACATGATCGGGAATACCACAAAGTAGGCAAATGCCATGCCGGTATAGAACAGGATGACACTGGACGCCAGTAACGGCAGGGCAATGCGCTTTTCATGCCGGTACAGGCCGGGAGCAATAAAGCCCCAGATTTGCGCCAGAATGTAGGGCATGGCGGCAAACAGCGATACCACCAGTGTCAGCTTGAACGGCGTCAGGAAGGGCGTGGCCACGCCGGTGGCAATCATGTTGGTGCCTTCCGGCAGGTAGGCCCGCAGTGGTGCGGACACCAGGGCGTAAATTTCCTGCGAGAAATAAAACAGGCCCAGGAAAATCACCAGCACCGCCACCACGCAGCGCAGCAAGCGGCTGCGCAGTTCGGTGAGATGGGCAATCAGCGGCATCTGGGGATCGGTGTGGCTCACGGCGGGTTGCTTCCTGGAGCGGCGGCGGGGGCCGGTTGGGGTTGCCCGGCGGCACCGGTTATCGCTGCGGTCGGGTCAGTGGCGGCCTGCTGTTCAACCGTAGCGCTGCTGGCGGCGGACAGTGGCTGGTTGAGCTCCTGGGCGGTGTCACTGAGGCTGCGGGCGGTTTGCTCCAGCATTTTACGTTCCCGGGCCAGGATTTCCTGGTTACGCAGTTCAAGGCGGATTTCGTCCATGCCGACTTCACGTTCGAGCTCCTCGCGGAGGCTGCCCATGCTGCGCTTGATACGGCCCATGAGCAGTCCCAGCGTGCGGGCCGCGGCAGGCAGGCGTTCGGGGCCGAGCACCAGCAGGGCCACCAGCGCTACCATCAGCAGTTCGGAGAAACCGATATCAAACATGGCTGCAGCCTTCAGGCCTTGTTGTTGTCTTCAACCTTGTGCGCCTGTGCATCGAAGGACTGGCTGCTGTCGGTTTTGGTGAGGGTTTCGGGCTTGTCTTCTTCCATCGCCTTGCGGAAGCCCTTGATGGCGCCGCCGAGATCGCCGCCGATATTCTTCAGCCGCTTGGTGCCAAACAGCACCACCACGATCAACAGGATGATTAACAGGTTCCAGGGACTAATCATAATTCTTACCTTCAGTTGTGTGTGCGTGATGCTTTTTCTGCATGGCCCGAGGTACCAAAACGGCGCTCCAGCTCATCCAGTACCTGCTGCGGATGCACATCCAGCGCCGACAGCATGATCATACTATGAAACCAGAGGTCGGCGGTTTCGTAGATGAGGTCCCGGGTGTCACCGGACCGTTCCGCATCTTTGGCGGCGAGCAGGGTTTCGGTGGCTTCTTCGCCGACCTTTTCCAGAATTTTGTTTAGCCCTTTCTGGTACAGGCTGGCCACGTAGGAACTGTCGGCGCTGGCCTGTTTGCGTTCGGCCAGAATGGCGGCAATGCGGCCAAGGGTATCTTGAGTCATGGTGTTAGCCCTGATAAATGTCGGACGGGTCTTTCAGTACCGGATCGGCCGCTTGCCACTGGCCGTCCTGCAGGCTCAGGTAAAAGCAGCTTTGGCGGCCGGTGTGGCAGGCAATGCCGCCGATCTGCTCGACCAGCAGCACCAGCGCATCGCCGTCGCAGTCGAGGCGGATGTCGTGCAGCTTTTGCACATGGCCGGACTCTTCACCCTTGCGCCACAGCTTCTGCCGCGAGCGTGACCAGTAAATGGCACGGCCTTCCTCCACGCTCAGGCGCAGTGATTCGGCATTCATCCAGGCCAGCATCAGCACCTTGCCGCTTTGGTGGTCCTGGGCAATGGCCGGCACCAGGCCGTCGTCGGTCCACTTGATCTGTTTGAGCCAGTCGGCAGTCATGATGGGTATCCTTTATTTGCGGGCCAGCAGGTAAATGCCGGCCACCAGTGCCAGGGCAGCGGGCCAGGCGTCGGCGTTGAGTGCCACACCCTGATGCAGGGCAGCCAGCAGCAAACCGGCCCCCAGCAGCCAGTCGCTGCGGTGTTTGCGGGGTTCTGGCGGTTTGGGTGCTTCCAGTCGTTGCTGCAGCGTGCTGGCCAGATGGGGCAGCTTTTCGATTTGCTGTTGCAGCTGGCCGGCGATGTGTTTGGGGGTGTAACGCTGGCGCATCCAGCGTTCCAGATAGGGCTTGGCGGTGCTCCACAGATCCAGATCGGGATACAGCTGACGGCCCAGTCCTTCGATGTTGAGCAGGGTTTTCTGCAGCAATACCAGCTGCGGCTGCACTTCCATGTTGAAGCGGCGGGCCGTCTGGAACAGGCGCAACAGCAGCATGCCGAAGGAAATGTCTTTCAGCGGCTTTTCAAAAATCGGCTCGCACACGGTGCGGATGGCAGCTTCCAGCTCGTTGACCCGGGTGCTGGCGGGTACCCAGCCGGAGTCGATATGCAGCTGCGCCACCTTGCGGTAGTCACGCTGGAAAAACGCCAGCAGGTTGCGGGCCAGATAGTCCTGGTCCTCGCTGGTCAGGCTGCCGACAATGCCGCAGTCGACGGCAATGTATTGCGGATCCCAGGGGGTGTGGGTGCTGATGAAGATATTGCCCGGATGCATGTCGGCGTGGAAAAAGCTGTCACGGAACACCTGGGTGAAAAAGGTTTCCACGCCACGCTCGGCCAGCAGTTTCAGGTCGGTGCGCTGGTCGATCAGCGCCTCCATGTCGGTGACCGGAATGCCATAGATGCGCTCCATCACCAGCACCTTGCCACGGCACAGCGGCCAGTGGATTTTCGGCACATACATCAGCGGCGAGTCGGTAAAGTTGCGCCCCAGCTGGCTGGCGTTGGCGGCTTCGCGCAGCAGGTCCAGCTCGTCGTAGATGGTTTTTTCGTAATCGCTGACCACTTCAACCAGGCGCAGGCGACGGGCATCGGCGGATACCGCTTCGGCGCTGCGGGCCAGCAGGTACAGCCAGGCAATGTCCTGGCGAATGACCGGTTTGAGGTTGGGGCGGATCACCTTGACCACTACGTCCTCGCCGGTTTTCAGGCGGGCGGCATGTACCTGGGCAATAGAAGCGGACGCCAGCGGTTGCTCGTCAAACCAGGCGAAAAATTGTTCGACCGGGCCGCCCAGCTCGGACTCGATGCGCTTGCGGGCTTCGGCCGGTGAAAAGGGTGGTACCCGGTCTTGCAGGTGGGCCAGTTCGTCGGCCATATCCGGGTGCAGCAGATCACGGCGGGTGGACAGAATCTGGCCAAACTTGATGAATACCGGGCCCAAATCTTCTAGGGCCAAGCGGATGGCTTCTCCGGCGGGTCGCTCGCTGGTGCCTTTGCGGAACCAGCGCCAAGGTAGCAGACGCTGCCAAATAGCTAGATACCAAGGCAGCTCTAGGGCAAAGAGGTAGTCATCCAGACGGTAACGAATAACTACGCGCAAAATATTGAATAGGCGGCGCACCGCTAACAGTCTCATGGGGTGTCGGGCTCCAGCCGCTGCGCGATCAGGGCAGTACGGGCTTCAAGCCGGTCCAGTTGCAGCTTGAGCTGGTCCAGTTCGGCAAAATGGCTTTGGGCTTCGTTGTTGCCCACCAGCAGGCGGGCTTCTTCGGCCAGCCAGTCTTGCAGGCGTTGTTGCAGGCTGGCCAGCCCGGCAGCCGTCCAGCGGTAACGCAGGCGCAGATGGCCACCAATCAGGCTGGCCGGTACCGGCCCCAGCCACTGCTGCAGTTGAAATTCCCAGTCAATGTCCATGTCCTGCAGAATGTCGGACAGCTGCATCAGCAGGGCATTGTCGCCGTCGATGCTGACGCCGGGCTGGTGTAGCGCTGCGGCCTTGTCACGGGCCATTGCCAGTTGCCATAGCTCGCTGGCCGGGGCGCTCAGGGTGCAGTCGGCTTGGCCATCCCAGTCGGCGGCCAGCTGAATGCCGCCTTCCACAAACAGCAAGTGCAGGCTGTACTCCGGCTCGCTGGCACGAATCGTCAGCACCCGGCCAGACAGTGCCGCCAGCCGGTTGCGGCTGGCAGGGTCCAGTTTGAGCAGGGCATTGAAGCCGGAGTCGATGCCGGCCAGCAGCAGGGTTTTCAGCATCAGGGTTTGACGCCCCGGTGCAGGGCGACAATGCCGCCGGTCATGTTGTAATAGCGCACGGCACCAAAGCCGGCAGTTTCCATCATGGCTTTCAGGGTTTCCTGGTCGGGGTGCATGCGGATGGATTCGGCCAGATAACGGTAGCTGTCGGCGTCATTGGTAATCAGCTTGCCGGCCAGCGGCATAAAGCTGAAGGAGTAGGTGTCGTAAATTTTGGACAGCAGCGGGTTGCCCGGCTTGGAAAACTCCAGCACCAGCAGACGGCCACCGGGCTTGAGCACCCGCAGCATGGATTCCAGCGCATTTTCCTTGCGGGTGACGTTACGCAGGCCAAAGGCAATGGTGACCACATCAAAATGGTTGTCCGGGAAGGGCAGGCACTCGGCATCAGCCTGCACAAAGCGCACGTTGCCGGCCACGCCCTTGTCCAGCAGGCGGTCACGGCCCACCTTGAGCATGGAGTCGTTGATGTCCGCCAGTACCACTTCGCCATCGGGGCCGACCAGGCTGGAGAATTTGCGGGTCAGATCGCCGGTACCGCCGGCAATATCCAGCACCCGGTTGCCGCGGCGCACACCGGACAGCTCAATGGTCTGGCGCTTCCACAGGCGGTGCATGCCGCCGGATAGCACATCGTTCATCAGGTCGTAGCGCGAGGCCACGGAGTGGAACACCTCGGCCACCTTGTCGGCCTTCTGGCTTTCAGGCACGCTCTGGTAGCCAAAGTGGGTGGTGGAGTCCTGGCGTGTATCGTTCATGTCTCTGTACCCTGAAAAAAGTGCCGCTTATTCTACTGCCCCGTGGCAGGTTTGTCTTGTTTGCGCATGACCCAGGGCGGCGGGCCGGCAATCATCTGAACAGGAGTACATGCATGCGCAGGTTAACAACAAGGCTGGCTGTGCTGGCACTGGTGGCAGTGACCGGCTGTGGACAAAAAGATCCGCAAAACGCCCTGGAACAGGCTGCCCAGGACTTGCAGGACGCCATCGCCGCCCGCCAGACCGGCAAGGCGATGGAGCGTATCCATGCAGACTTTCAGGGCGCCAGCGGCATGGACCGTCAGCAGGCCCGGCAAATGATGGCCGGCCTGTTTTTGCGCTATCAAAACATTGGCTTGCTGGTGGTCGGGCGTGAATGCCGGCTGGACAAGGGCTTTTACGACCGGGGCCACTGCAGTGCCCGGGTGGGTGTCTCGGGCGCGCAGGGGCTGATTCCCGAGCGGGCGGATCTGTATCAGGTGGAGACCACCTGGCAGCTGGCCGGCAAGGACTGGCAGCTGCGGGAAATTCGGTGGGAGTAAAACTCAACGCTGTTTCAGTCATACGATGGTTGCTACACAGTAGGTCTGGGCTCCACCTTGTCATTCTCGTGTAGCGAAGCGGAGTCGCAGAATCCATAGGTGTTGTTTTTGGCTTCGGTGTGGCAGTCAGACCGAGGCGCTCCGCAAAGCTTGAGTTTGTGCGCCGAAGCGAGCTTCGTCACGCAAACAGGCTTTGCTACGGCCTCGCCCTGCCTGCAGACACACCGGGCCGGTTGAGGGAATGGCCCAGCTGCGCTGGGCTGCTGTCGCTGTGGGGTTAGAACTGTGGGGTGATTCTGATGGCGCTGGAGCTGTTGCTTACACTGTCTTTTGCGTTAGCCACCCCTTGTCATTGTCGTAGCGAAGCGCAGTCGCAGAATCCAGCGGTTAGCGGATTGCAGGCGTTAGTGCGTTAGCTAGCTCGGGGCGTGAGACTGCCTCACCTCACAACATAATCTTAACTACTGACTGACTAGGGTCGCGGAACTGCCCAGCGGCTTGTAGCTGATCCAGGTAATCCTGCCACATCTGCGCCTGCCGGCTACCCAGCCGATAGAGGTAATCCCAGGTATAGAGGCCGCTGTCGTGGCCGTCATCAAACACCAGCTTGAGCGCATAGTTGCCGGCGGCTTCGGCGTGGGTCAGGCGTACATGCTGCTTGCCGGTCTGCAGAATGGGCTTGCCATGGCCTTGCACCTCGGCGGAGGGCGACAGCACCCGCAAAAACTCGGCAGGCAGCGCAAACTGCTCGCCACTGGCATAACCCAGTTCCAGTTGCTGGTCGGTGGTGTTGAGGCGGATCTTGTTGGGGATTTTCATGGTGCGGGTCTACAGGCGGGTAACGGAGCACCATGATAATCAAAACGGCCTCATTTGCGAGTGCTGTATGCCGTTGGTATATCATGCAAGACCGTTTGCAGCTGCGAAGCAGTGGCATAAGACAGCTAACCTAGGGCAGAAATTAACATGCGTCTATCTACCGCCAGCCGCCAGCTAATCCGACAAGCCATCACAGAGCTTGTAGGTGATCCAGCTAGCGTCAAACTGTTTGGCTCACGCCTAGATGATCAGCAAAAAGGTGGCGATATTGACTTGCTGGTGACTGTTTTACATCCGGTTGATAACCCAGCCTTATTGGTTGCCCGCATGGGCGCAGCGTTGCACCGTGTACTTGAGGGACGCAAAGTGGATATAGTGCTGCAGGCACCCAACTTGCAACGCTTGCCCATACATCAGATTGCCGAAACAGAAGGAGTTGAGCTATGAGCACCCAGGACAGTGCAGAAACCAGCCGGCTTAAGTTTCTAATTGATGTTGCTCGCCAAACGAGCGCACACCTGCAATTTACCTGTGATCGAGTGTTTGCCCAGCCGATGAGTCTTGAGCGCATCAATAACTTGGCAACCAATCCAGAAGATGCCGAGCAAATTGATGCTTTTGTCAGCCGCTTTGCTCGACTGCAAGACAACCTGGGCGCTCGGCTGTTGCCCCACTATCTGCAGGTTGTGGGCGAGCGTCAGCCTAGCCTGTTGGAAAACCTGGACAAGGCGGAACGAATGGGCTTGATTCACAGCGCCGATGACTGGATGAGCATGCGCAAACTGCGTAATC
>CAZMLX010000009.1:0-3655 GCA_964567275.1 uncultured Thiopseudomonas sp.
AAGGTGGTGCGGGTGCGGGTGGAGTTCTCGAAGAACACGTTGCACACCGTCATGCCTCGCATCAGCGGGACTTTTTTGACGGCCCGTGCGCCCACCTCCAGAAAGGAGTCCGCCGTGTCGAGGATTTCGGTCAGTAGCCCGCAGGGCAGGCCGTCAAGTGAAAGGAAATGGCGCAACCGGCCGTATTCGTTCAGTTGCAGGGGGCAGGCGGGCATCATGATCGGGCTCTCGGGGCGGGCGGAGGGTATGGGTTACAGGTGGCGCAGTTCCAGGGCCAGAGGCTCGGGGCCGGTCAGTTTGACCCGCTGGTCTGCCGGCAGTTCAAGGGTGGCGCCGACCACGTCAGGCCGGATCGGCAGTTCGCGGGCGTTGAGGTCAACCAGGCACACCAGGGTGACGCTGGCCGGACGGCCATAGTCAAACAGCTCGTTGAGGGCGGCACGGATGGTGCGGCCGCTCATCAGCACGTCATCAACCAGTACCAGGTGGCGGTCTTCAATATCGAACGGCAGCTTGGAGGGGCGGACCATCGGGTGCAGGCCCTTGCGGCTGAAGTCGTCCCGGTAGAAGGAAACGTTCAGCGTGCCCAGCGGCTCGTCGGCCCGGTTGAGGGCTTTCAGCAGATCGCGGGCCACCCAGGCACCACCGGTTTGAATGCCGACAAAACAGGGATCGGCAATGCCTTTGGCGTCCAGCTGGGCAGTCAGGTTTTCGGCAATTTGGCGGATAAGCAGTTCGGGAGCGGGCAGCATGGCGATACTCCTGTATCAGGTTGGAAAAGGTGCGTAAGCATAGCAGGTCCGGACAGATTTCGCGCCTGAAACCGTTGCCGGATATCAGCCATTGGCTTCCAGCCAGCCCTGCAGAATGATGGCGGCAGCCAGAGCGTCAACCGGGTCGTCACGGTAGTTGTGTCTATGGTTGCCTTGCTGCATGCGCTCGCCCTTGGCGGCAAAGGTGCTAAGCCGCTCGTCATGGGTAAAAACGGGTAGCCCGAAGCGGCCATGCAGGCGGTTGGCAAACTTTTGGGCGCGGGCGCTCATGTCGCCGGGGCTGCCGTCCATGTTGAGCGGCAGGCCGACCACCAGTGCGTCGGGTTGCCATTCCCGGATCAGGGCTTCGATGTCGGGCCAGTGGGGTACTCCGTCACGGGCCTTGAAGGTACGTAGCGGACGAGCCTGACCGGTGAGCTGCTGGCCAACGGCAACGCCGATCTGGCGGCTGCCGTAATCAAAGCCGAGCAAAAGGTTCATGCGTGGCCTGCCGTGCTGCTCAGGCGTGACAGGTCAATGCCGAGCAGGCTGGCGGCAGCGGTGCGGCGCTGGCCGGATTCGATGCTGAACATAATGTCATGACGGGCCGGGCAGCTGAGCCAGGTGTTGTTTTTCAGCTCGTCTTCCAGCTGGCCGGCGCCCCAGCCGGAGTAGCCCAGGGCGATCAGGTAGCTGTCGGGACCCTGGCCTCTGCTGATGTCGGCCAGGATGTCGCGGGAGTTGGTCATGCTCAGGGCGCCCAGTGTGTGGGTGCTTTGATAGGGCCGCTGGTCGGCGTGGATGACAAAGCCGCGCTCGGTTTGCACCGGGCCGCCGGCATAAACCGGAATGTTGCGGGTAAAGGCTGCCGGTTCCTGCTCCGGCTCCAGTTGTTGCATGACATCACTCAGGTGCAGTTCGGTGGGCTGATTGACGATCAGGCCCATGGCACCGTCCGGTGTGTGTTCAAACAGGTAAACCAGTGCCTGGCCAAAAAAGGGGTCGTTGAGGCCGGGCATGGCAATCAGAAAATGATCGGCTAGCGAGGTGAAGTCGGTCATGTCCAGAGTCCTTGCGGGCAAAGGCCGGTTATTGGCTGGAAAGGCGGTTGCTGCGTTCAAAGCGCCAGGTGCGAATGATTTCAACCTGATCATAGCGGGCCGCCAGCTCGCCGGTAAAGGGCGGAAAAGGGGCGGACAGGCGCACGATGTTTTGTGCGGCCTGGTCCAGCAGGGCAATGCCGGAAGATTCCATAACGGTCATTTCATGAATGCTGCCGTCGCTGCGAATGGTGACCAGCAGCCGCAAGCTGCCGTAAAATCCGTTGCGGCGGGCTTCTTGCGGGTAGTTGAGGTTGCCGACCCGTTCTACCTTTTTGCGCCAGTCGTCACGATAGCCGGCACTGATGTCACGCTTGGTGCTGGCGCTGTTCTGGCGGCTGACCCGGGGTCGTTTGGCGTATTCCTGACGTTCGCGGGCGAACTCGGCCTCAAGGCTGGCGATATCTGCTGCCAGCTGTTCCTTGTCGAGTACCGGTACATCACGGCGGGGCTCGGGGTCGGGTTGTACGGCCGGCTTTTGCACCACCTGCTCGGGCCGGGGTGAGCGGGTGCTGAGTACGGTTTGACGGGTGGCGTCCGGTGGCGGTGGTTGCAGCGTGCTGTCCAGCCGTACCTCGTTGATCTGGCTGTCCTGGAACAGGCTTTGCTCCGGCGTGCCGGGGGTGGCTTCGTGCTCCAGCGTGCCGCTGCCCAGCTGGTGGGCCTGGGCAATGTAGTCGGCCTTGTCCGGGGCCTTGTCGCTGGCGAAGCTGGCCAGCGTGACTTCCAGGCCTTTGCTTTGTGCCGGCAGATCTTCGACCACAAAGCCGACACCCAGCAACACAGCGATGTGCAGCAGGGCGGCGACAAACAGGGTAAAGCCCAGCCGGTCGGCAGGCTTGATGTCGGGACGCAGGGAGGCGGGCAGGGGTTCGGTCATGCTGGGTCGTGTCGGGCCCGTCACCGGAGTGGCGGGCGTGGTTTCAGGAGCGGGCTTGCAGGATGCGGGCAATGGCCGCCATCAGCTGGCCGGCAATGTCGGTATCGTAGGCAGCGTCGATTTCACGGATGCAGGTCGGGCTGGTGACGTTGATTTCGGTGAGCCGGTCGCCAATCACGTCCAGGCCAACAAACAGCAGGCCGCGCTTGCGCAGTTCCGGGCCGACGGTTTCGGCAATGTGCCGGTCGCTGTCGCTGAGCGGCTGGGCGACGCCACGACCGCCGGCGGCAAGGTTGCCACGGGTTTCACCGCTGGCCGGAATGCGGGCCAGACAGTAGGGTACCGGCTCGCCGTCGATCATCAGGATGCGCTTGTCGCCGTCCTTGATGGCCGGCAGGTACTTTTGCACCATGATTTGCTGGGTGCCGTGGGCGGTCAGGCTTTCCAGGATGACTGACAGGTTGGGGTCGCCCTGGCGGTGGCGGAAAATGGACGAGCCGCCCATGCCGTCCAGCGGCTTGAGAATGATGTCGTCGTGTTCGGCGGCAAATTCGCGGATGATGTCGGCACGGCGACTGACCAGGGTGGGCGGGGTCAGCTGCGGAAACAGGGTGGCAAACAGCTTTTCGTTGCAGTCACGCAGGCTTTGCGGGCGGTTGACGATCAGGCAGCCACGCTGCTCGGCCTGCTCAAGAATATGGGTGCTGTACAGGAATTCGTTGTCAAATGGCGGGTCCTTGCGCATCAGGATGACATCGAGCGAGGCCAGCGGAGCGTCTTCGCTGTCGCCCAGCTCGTACCAGCGGTTCGGGTCCTGAAAGGTGCGCAACGGCCGCATGCGGGCCCGTGGCTCGCCAGGCGCCAGATAGAGGTCCTGCTGTTCCATGTAGAAGAGGTCCCAGCCCTGTGCCTGGGCCGCCCAC